>NZ_JBHYWP010000002.1:38290-62982 GCF_042751845.1 Streptomyces sp. NPDC059398
GGTCGCTGTTCCCCCGGGCCCGCCCCCCCCGGGCGGGGCGCGCCCCCGCGGGGGGGGTCGCGGGCGGGCCCCGGCGCCGGCGGCCCCGGGGGGGGGGGGGTCCCCCGCGTTGCCCCCGCCACCATGGCCAACCATGGCCCCCGCCACCACAGCCTCACCTCACCCCTTGCCGGCTCGCCCACCGGCCCACCCCTGAGGAGTTGTCGACCATGCCGACCGCCACCCGGCTGCGTACTGGCGAGGAGATCCTCACCCTCGCGGACGACCACTGGACCACCGCCCTCATCAGCCCTTCCTGGTCAGGGCCCGCCTGGACGTTCGCGGGTGCCGTCGCCTACGGCACCGGGACCCCCGATGAACCCGACAGCGCGATCACCGTAGTGGGAACGCCTGATGCGGCGGCCGCACTCGTCCGCACCCTGCTCGCCGACCGTGAGGAGCCTCCGTATGTGATCACTGTTCCACGTGAAACATCGCTCGATGTCGAGCCGGAGACCGAGCCGGAGGAGTGGGAGCTGATGGTGGTCCACGAGCCACCGCCCGCCCAGCCCGGCGAGGACCGGGTCACCGTTGTGGACGACAGCCGACAGGAGATCTCGGCCCTCCTTGCGGTGGCCAGCCCCGACCACTCGGTACGGCCGGGCCACCCGAAGACCGACCGCTGGATGGGCATACGGGACGAGTCCGGCCAACTCGTCTCCGTCGGAGCCCTGTTGCGCCAAGGTGGCGGCCGCATCCCGTATCTCGCCTCGATCGCGACCCTGCCCACCGCGCGCGGCCAGGGCCTGGGGAGCGCGGTCAGCGGGGCACTGACCCGGTGGGCGCTGGAGCAGGGTGCCGACCGGTGCCTGCTCGCCCACCACTCAGCCAATACGGGCGCCCACCACGTCTATGAGCGGCTCGGATTCCGCACCGTGCTGGAGTTCACCAGCGTGCAACCCGACCAGTGGTGAAGGGCACGCACCGCAGAATCAGGCAGACCCGTAACCAGGCAGACCCGGAGCGCCGCCGGGCCCGGAGCGGCAGCCCCCACGGGCCCGGGCCCGCCCCGTTCAGCGCCTCACTCCACGGAGTCCACCAGCAGCCGCTGGATGGCGACGACCCGCGCCGACACCTCGGCCAGCTCGGCGCGCAGCTCATCCTGTGTCCGGTCGGAGCTGCGGATGGCGGCCTGCCGGTGGCGGGAGTGCACCGCAGTGAACCAGGCAAGTCCGGTGAGCACCATGGCCGTACAGCTGAACATCACTGAACTGGCGATGATGGCTGCCGCCGTGGTCTCCACCGTGCTACCTCCCAGTCCGCCTCGGTGCCGACCGGCACAGGCATCCGTTGCCCGACGCTACGGGACCGGCCGCGCCCCCGCCATGTGGGTCAACCTCCCTTGCGCGCGGAGGAAACCCCCCTCTGGTCCGCAGCGCCGGACCGGCTACGGCGGGCCCTCGGCACCCACCGGGCTGGTCTCGTCGCGGGGGGCGCCCTCCCGCAACGCCAACTGCTCCTGGGCCTGCGTGGCGCGCTGCTGCCAGGGCCGCGCGCCGACCACCTCGAAGATCTGCTGGGCGTTCTGCAGATGCTGCCGGGCCTCGGCCATCCGCCCCGTCCTCCCGTAGGTGTCGGCGAGCGCCAGATGGATCTGCCCCTCCACCAGCGGGCTGTTGGTCCGGGTCACGATCTCCAGGGCGTCCGTCAGCGTGTGCTCCGCCTTCTGCGAGGCGCCCGCGCCTTGCCGTGCCTCGCCCAGGCCCAGCAGCGCATACGCCAGACCGACCATGTCGGACTTCTCCTTGACGATCCTGACCACCCGGAGGAACGCCTCTTCGGCGAGTTCGAACCGGCCCTGGGCCAGATACGCGCGGGCCAGCCGATGGGTCCCCTGGGCGATGCCGCGCGCCCCGCCCTCCCCGATGCTCTCCGAGATGCTGACGGCCTCAAGTCCCAGCCGGATGGCGACGTCCGGGCAGCCCCGGTCCAGTTCGATCTGCGCCATGTTGTGCAGCGAGTGCGCCTCGGACGAACGGTCCCCGACCAGCCGGAACACCGACTGGGCGTGCTGCAGGCGGGCCATCGCCGCGTCGAGGTCCCCGCGCATCCGGTCGATGATGGCCATATTGCGCAGGGTCAGTGCCGCGCCGTGCTCCTCGTCCGCCGCCCGGTGCAGTTCAAGGGCGGCCGAGAAGTGCGCGTCCGCCTCCTCCAGCCTGCGCAGCCGCAGCGCGACCGCGCCCAGATCGTGCAGCATGGCCGCCTGACCGCGCGCGTTGCCCGCGGCCCGCGCCGCGTTCAGGGCGTGCTCGCAGCAGACCCGCCAGTCCTCCACGTAATTACGGGTCTCGAAGAGGGCGACCATCGACATGGTCAGATCCCAGGCGAGCTCGTCCATCCCGAGCCCCGCCGCCTGCTCGACCACGCTGAGCAGCGCGAGCCGCTCGGCCTCGAACCACTCCAGCGGCACCGCGAGCAGCTCGGCGGTGACCGCAGGATCGAGATGCCGGCGCACCACCCCGCCGTGCAGCACGGTGAAGTCCCCTCCGTACTCACGCCGGTGGGCCTGCTCGGCGAGGGCCAGACAGGTGCGGAACACCCGTTCCCGGGCCGCCCACTGGTCGGCGGGGCCCTCCTCCTCCTGCGCGCGCTCCCCTGCGTACAGCCGCAGCAGGTTCTGGAAGCGGAACCGGAGCCGTCCTGTCGCGTCCAGCCCGACGACCTCCAGGAACTGGGCGTCGACCAGTAGCTCGATGAGGCGCTCGGCCTCCAGTACATCGACGTCGAGCAGGGCCGCCGCCACCCACACCGCGAAGTCGGGCACTTCCAGCAGACCGAGCCGCCGGTAGAGGCAGGCGGCCTCGGGGGGCAGATAGCGGTAGCTGAGCGCGAAGCTGGCCCGGACCTGGGACTCGCCCTGGCTCAGCTCGTCCAGCCGGCGGCGCTCGTCACTGAGCCGGTTGGCGAGGTGCTGCACCGACCAGTGCGGCTTGGATGCCAGCCGGGCGGCGGCGATCCGCAGCGCCAGCGGCAGTCGGTCGCACAGCTCCACCAGCCGCATGGCGTCCGCACGCGCCGACCCGATTCGGCCCTCGCTGACGATCCGGCCCAGCAACTGCATCGCCTCATCGCCGGGCAGCAGCCCGAGGTGCACTCTGGCCTGCGGCGGCCAGGTGACCAGCTCCTCAAGCTGCTCCCGGCTCGTGATCAGCACACAGCACGCCCCGCTGCCCGGCAGCAACGGCTTGACCTGCGCGAAGGTGCGTACGTTGTCGAGGACCAGCAACACTTTCCGGTCGGCCAGCACCGTCCGGTAGAGCATCGTCCGCTCCTCCAGCTCGACGGGGATCTGTTCGCTGGGCACCCCCAGCGAACGCAGCAGTCTGCTGAGGACATCGCTGGCGGACGTGGGCTCATGGTGTTCGTCGTAGCCGCGCAGATCGGCGAAGAGCCGCCCGCCGGGGAAGCGTTCGGCGGCCTGGTGGGCCCAGCGGAGCGCGAGCCCGGTCTTTCCGACCCCCGCGACCCCGGTGATCAGTCCGACAGCCGGGGTCCGCCGGTCCGCCGACACCGTCTCCAGGCGGCCCAGCGCCTCCAGCTCCCGGGTCCTGCCGGTGAACCCCGCCGTCTCGGGCGGCAGTTCCGACGGGACCAGCGCGGTGCCGGGCCAGGCCAGGGCGGCCGCCACGGCGGCCTGCTCGGGCGCGGTGGGCGCGAGCGACGGGTCGTCGCGCAGGATCGCGTCGTGCAGCTCCTGCAGATCCGGGCCCGGTTCCAGGCCCAGCTCATCGATGAACAGACGGCGGGCGACCCGGAAGGACTCCATCGCGTCGGCCCGCCGGCCCGACTGGTACTGCGCCAGCATCAGATGGTGCAGGGTCCGCTCCCTCAGCGGATTCTCCCGTACCACCAGGGAGAGCCCCGGGATGATCTCCTGGTGCTGGCCGAGCTCCAGCCGTACGGCGGTCGAGTCGTCGAAGGCGTTGAGCCGCAGCTCCTCCAGGCGCCCGGCCTCCTCCTCGACGCTCTGGCCGCCCACCCCGGCGAGCGTCGGTCCGCGCCACAGCCCGAGCGCACGCGCGTAGCTCTGCGCGGCGTCCTCGGGGCGCCGCTGCCGCACCGCGGCCTCGGCCTCGGCCACCAGCGCGGCGAACTCCGCCGCGTCGACGGAGTGCCCCTCGACGTTGAGCAGATAGCCGGGGTGGGCGGTCACGATGATGTCCTCGGTGACGCCCTCGGTCTTGAACGTCTTGCGCAACGCGGCGATGACGATGGCGACCTGGGTCCGCGCGGTGGCCGGAGGCCGGCCGTCCCAGACGACGTCCACCAGTGTGTCCACCGGCACGATGCGTCCCGGACTCAAGAGCAAAAGCGCCAGAATCGTACGTTGCCGGGCCCCTCCCACCGATATTCTTCTGTTTCCCGCTGTTACCGACAGCGGGCCGAGAATCCGAAAATTGAGCCGTTCCCCCACTGGTACCTCCCAGCCCCATACCCCGACCCCGGGACATGCGTGATCCAACATAGCCCGCAAGCCAGTGGGTCGGCGGATTTGGCCTGAATCCATCCCACCTCCGCGAGGGCAACCTCCCTGGTGGCCCGGCCGAACAGCCCGATCGGGCGCAAGAGCGGGCCTGTTGGGAAATGGCGGACGGGCGGCGGGCCCTGCCCCTCCGTACGGCCGCGCGGCTACCGTTCCCCGTCCGCCCGGGGCGCCCCGGGCGAGACCGTGAGCAGGGCGCCGGTCATCGCCCAGCGCAGCGGCTTCCCCAGGTGCGGCCACCGCGGATCGAACCTGACGAAGTGCGCGGCGCCGTCCGCCCCGAAACCGACCGCGCCCCGGTACGGCAGGACACGCGCCCGGCGCGCGGCCAGCGGCGGATAGTCCGGCAGCGGCGCGGTGAGCCATCCCTCACTGAGCAGGGTCTTGGAGAGCTCCGCGTAGACCTCCGCGCCGTGCGGGATCAGCAGGAGGAGCCGCCGGCGCGGCATCCGGGTCAGCGCCTGGCACAGTTCCCAGCGCAGCCCGGCCCCACCGCCGCCGGTCGACAGCAGGACCAGTGCCGCCTCCCGCATCAGCCGCAGGACCGGCCCGTGCCAGTCGTCGGCGGGCATGGTGGCGCGCCGCGCACCCGCATGGTGCAGCCGGGCGCCGGGGCGGGCGACGGCGATGAGCGGGCCGATGAACCGTACAGAACGGGCGAGTTGCTCCTCCTCACTGAGCGGGGAGCGCCCGGGCCCGCCCAGCACCGTACGTACCGCCGGGGCGAGCCTGGCCCGTCCGGCGTCCTCGGTGAACCCGCGCAGATACAGCACGTACGGGCCATCGGGCGGCTCCGCGTCGGCCGGGCGGGCCAGGCGGCGGCGCCCGGCACGGCGCACCGCGGCGGTGAGGTAGTACACCGGGACCGGCAGCAGGAGGGCGGCGGCGAACGAAGCTTCCCCCCAACTGCCCTGCCGGAAAAGGGTGTGGTGGAGGTGGCGGGCCAGATAGAACGCGAAGAGGGAGAGCCGCAGCGGTACCCCTGCCGCCACGGCCAGCAGACTCAGCAGCCAGGACGGCCGGGGCCCGATGACCCGTAACTCCGCTTCCCGCAAGGGTTCTTCGGGACCGGCGCCACCGCCTCCCGCGTCTGTGCGGCCGGTACGGCCGTCGTCCGCCGTCATCGGTCCAGCGTGGCGGAGCGGGGGAGGCGGTGACAAGGACTCACGCCTTAGCCATGCTGGAAGCATGAGCGACATCGGGGACGCACTGTGGAACAGCGGCATCGACGCCTCTGCTTACTCCCGGACCGGGGACCAGTACCAGCAGGCGATACTCGAACAGTACAAACTCTGTGTGGAGATGGCCGATCGCGTCAGCGCCCGGCGCAACCTCACGAACACCTTCTTCCTCTCGCTCAACAGCGCCGTCGTGGCCGTGGTGGCCACGCTCTCGGGCCACACCCTGACCACCCTCTCCGCCTGGATCCTGACCCCAGGTCTGCTGATCCTCTTCGCCCAGTGCGCCGCCTGGTGGGTGATGGTCCGCTCGTACCGGCAGCTCAACAAGGCCAAGTGGGCGGTGATCGGCGCCCTGGAGGCGAGGCTGCCGGCCTTCGCGTACTCCCGTGCGGAGTGGGGCGCGCTGGGCGCGGGGCTGGACTGGCGCACCTATCTGCAGCTGACGCACGTCGAGCAGTGGGTGCCGGTCATCTTCGCGGCCTCCTACCTCATGGCCTTCGTGGCGGCCCTCGCGATGTGACCGGGACCGGCCCGGGACAGGCTCGACAGGCGGGGCAGGTGGAACGGGCGGAACAGGCGGAACGGGTCAGGGAAGCTCAACGACCGGCATCCAGGAATTCAAGTACAGGAGTACGGCTGTGACGGCAACGGTGATCTCGGTGACCGGGCACATGGACCTGACCGAGGACACCGTGTCCCTGGTCGGTACCGCGCTCAAGGAACTCCTCCACGCCCACGCCACGGCAGGCCCGCTCATCGGCGTCTCCTGTATCGCGGAGGGCTCCGACGCACTCTTCGCCCGCGCCGTCCTGGACACCGGCGGGAGGCTGGCCGTCGTGATCCCGTCCCGGGACTACCGCCGGAAGGCCGTCCGTCCCGGCCATGCCGAGCTCTTCGACCGGCTGGTGGACGCGGCGGACGAGGTCGTCGTCGTACCGGAGGAGACCGCGGGCCGCGCTGCGTACGAGGCGGCAAACTCCCTGCTCCTGGACCGCGCCGACCGCATCGTGGCGGTCTGGGACGGCGGCCCCCCGTCCGGCAGGGGCGGCGGTACCGCCGACGTGGTCCTCGCGGCACGGGCGCGGGGGATCCCGGTCGACATCGTCTGGCCGGACGGCGCCCGCCGGAAGGACTGAGCGCCAGGGCGCCCGACCCGTTCGGCCGCGCCGTGTTTCCGCACCGGTCCGGTGCCGGTACAATCACTTGCTAGACACAAGCAACAAAAAGAATACGGAGGCGGGAGGCATGGACAAGGGGACGGTCCATGACTGCCCAGCAGAGGCGATGCCGGTCAGCGGAGACGCCAGTGCCGAGGAGGCTGCGGCCGGGCTCGGGAGCCAGCTCGTACGGTTCTCCCGGCTGCTCACCACCCGCAGGCGCCGGGCCAAGTTCGAGCAGGGCGCCGGCGAACGGGTGCTGCTGGCCCGGCTGGTGCTCGACGGTGAACAGCGGGCCACCGACCTGGCCACGGACACCTTCCTGGACCTTTCGACCGTCAGCCGTCAGGTGCGGTCGATGGTGGAGCGCGGCCTGGTGGCACGGCGCCCGGACCCCGAGGACCGGCGCGGTGCCTTGCTGCACGCGACCGAGGCCGGGAGAGCGGCGTTCGAGACGTACCGGCGGCAGCGCGACGCGGAGCTGGCGGAACTCCTCGGGCCATGGCCACCGGAGGACCGGTACCAGCTCATCCGGCTGATGGCACGCCTCAACGACGATCTGGCAGAGCATGAACACGCACGTCACTGCTCGGGAGACCACTCCGAAGCGGCGGCGAAGCAGGGAGCAACCAAGCATGAGTGAGGCCGTGTCCGCGCCACGCGGAGACACCGAGACCACAGCGATACCCACCAGTCCGGGCGGCCTGAGCCACCGGCAGATCCTGACCATCCTGAGCGGGCTCATGCTGGGCATGTTCCTGGCCGCGCTCGACCAGACGATCGTCTCCACCTCGATCCGCACCATCGCGGACGACCTGCACGGACTGAGCCAGCAGGCATGGGCGACGACCGCGTATCTGATCACTTCGACGATCGCCACACCGCTCTACGGCAAGCTGTCCGACCTGCACGGCCGCAAGCCGTACTTCCTGACCGCGATCACCGTCTTCATCATCGGCTCGGTGCTCTGCACCTTCTCGACCTCGATGACCGAGCTGGCCGCCTTCCGTGCCCTGCAGGGCATCGGCGCGGGCGGTCTGATGTCGCTGGCCCTGGCGATCATCGGCGACATCGTGCCGCCACGTGAACGGGCCCGCTATCAGGGCTACATGCTGGCCACCTTCGCCACCTCCAGCGTCGCGGGACCGCTGATCGGCGGCTTCCTCGCCGGACAGGACAGCATCCTGGGCGTCACCGGCTGGCGCTGGGTGTTCCTGGTGAACGTCCCGATCGGCATCATCGCGCTGTTCGTCGTCGCGAAGGTCCTCAACATCCCGCACACCCGCCGCTACCGCCGGATCGACTGGTGGGGCGCGGTCACCATCGCCATCGGCGTGGTGCCGCTGCTGCTCGTCGCCGAGCAGGGCCGCGAGTGGGGCTGGGGCTCGACGAACTCGCTGGCCTGCTACGGCATCGGGGTCATCGGCATCATCGCCTGGATCTTCGTGGAGCGCCGGATGGGCGACGACGCGCTGATCCCGATGCGACTGTTCGGCAATTCGATCTTCAGCAAGACCAGCCTGCTCTCCGTGCTCATCGGTGCGGGCATGTTCGGCGGGATGCTGATGATCCCGCAGTACCTCCAGATCGTGAAGGGCGCCAGCCCCACCCGGTCCGGCCTCGAAATGCTGCCGCTGATGCTCGGCATGATCATCGCCTCGGTCATCGCGGGTCAGCTCACCGCGAAGACCGGCCGCTACAAGATCTTCCCGATCATCGGCACCGCCCTGATGGTCGCGGCGCTGCTGCTGTTCCACTTCGAGGTCCAGTGGGACACGCCGCTGTGGGAGACCATGGTCTTCATGCTCGTCTTCGGCCTCGGCCTCGGCGGTTGTATGCAGACGCTGGTCCTCGCGGTGCAGAACGCCGTTCCGCCGCAGGACATGGGTGTGGCGACCGCGTCGTCCACCTTCTTCCGTCAGATGGGCGCCACCGCAGGTACCGCGATCTTCCTGTCGGTGCTGTTCAGCAATGTCGGGGACAAGATCGCCTCGGCGTTCAAATCGGCCGCGCAGACCCCGCAGTTCCAGGCCGCGCTGCGCGATCCGCACGTGCTCTCCAACCCGGCCAACAAGCCGGTGCTCGACATGGTCAAGCACCCCGGCGCGGGCGGCGGCGGTTCCAGCGTGCTGAGCGACTCCTCGTTCATCCAGCAGCTTGACCCGCGTCTGTCGGAGCCCTTCAAGCAGGGCTTCGCCGACTCCATGCACCTGGTCTTCCTGATCGCGGCGGGCGTCGTCGCGCTCGGCTTCCTGATGGTCCTGTGGACCAAGGAGGTTCCGCTGCGCAATGTGTCGGGCCTGCAGGCCCGCGCCGCCGAGGAGGGCGCCGCCCCGAGCGCCGCCGTCGAAGCCGTGGCGGAGGCCGCCGTCACGGCCGCGCCCGAACCGCTCCCGGCCCCCACCGCCGGACGCCACGCGGCGCCCCGGCAGGAGTCGGCGGATCCCGTGGACGCGGTCGCGGCCGCCGGAGGAGCCGGTGTCCGCGGACATGTCCGCGACAGCGACGGCTCGCCCGTACCTGAGGCCGTGGTCACCCTGATCGACCTGGGCGGACAGCAGCTCGGCCGTACGACGACGGGCGCGGACGGCGCGTACTTCGTCGCGGCGCCCGGCGGCGGGACCTATGTCCTGATCGGCTCCGGCGGTGCCCGGCAGCCGCAGGCGACGACGGTGTCGGTCGGTGACGGCCCCGTCGACTTCGATCTGATGCTCAGCGGTGCCGCGGGCCTGACCGGTACGGTCCTCGCGGGCCCCGGTGACCGCCCGCTGCCCGGCGCGCTCGTCATCGCCACCGACATGCGCGGCGACGTCGTCGCATCCGGCACCGCCGACGGCGCGGGCGACTTCGCCTTCGGCGACCTGGTGCCCGGCACCTACACCCTCGCGGTGAGCGCCGCGGGCCACCGGCCGACGGCAGTGCCGGCCGAGGTCGCCAGCGGTGCCGCCAACCGGTACGAGGTACGGCTCGCCCCCGGCGCCCACGTCCGCGGCACGGTTCGCAACAGCGCGGGCGTGCCCCTGGACGACGCCCGGGTGACGCTGCTCGACGCCGCCGGGAACACCGTGGGGTCGACCGTCACGGGCCTGGACGGCGTGTACACGTTCAGCGACCTCGACACCGGCGACTACACAGTGGTGGCCAGCGGATACGCGCCGAGCGCCGTCCCGCTGCTGGTGGACCGCAAGGACGGGCACGGCCTGGACCTGGACCTGAGCCACTGAGGCGGACCGCACACTGAGGCAGGGCAGAGCCCGGAGGCCGTGGCACGACACCAGAACCAGGTGTCGCACCACGGCCTCCGGCCTTCTGTGCGTCGTGCCCCTGGGTGGGGTACCGCGTACGGCGCAACGCGCAACGCGCAACGCGCAACGCGCAACGGACAACGCTTGCGGGTCAACGCTTGCGGGTCAACGCTTGCCGGCCGCCGTCCGCCTGTCACCGCGTCCGGTCAACCGCGGCCGTCCCCATCAGCGCCGCAGCGTCGGTAGAACTGCGTCAGACGCGCCTGCGGCAGCCGTACGGGGTCGGCGATACCCGCGTCGCCAGTGCGCCACCGGTTCACCGCGCCGCTACCCGACAGTCCGGAGCCCGCGCCCAGCAGAGGGGTCACACCGAACATCCCGTCACCGTGGTACTCCCACACCGCCACATCCGGCCGGCCGTCGTGGTTGAGGTCGGTGACCGAGAGCCCCTCGTTCTCGTCGACGCCCAGCCCGATGGTGTGTCCGCTCCTGCCGTTCCGGTGGAGCGGGTCCACCCGTACCTCCCCGATCCTCGCGGGTGACGGGTCGTCCATCTCCGGGCGCCGGGACACGACCACGGCCAGATCCAGCTGGTCATCCCCCGTGATGTCGGCAGCGACCCCGGCAGCCACCTCGCCGTGGTGCGCTCCGGCCAGGGAGTGGATACCGACGGGCCGGCCGAACCCGCCTCCCGGAGTCCCCCATTCCACGACCGTCTCCCTGCCGTGGTCCCCGGTCGTCACCCGGTCCGGATACGGATCGCCGTCCAGCCGGCCGACCAGAGCCCCGCCGTCCGCGGCACAGGGCGGCTTCCGGGCGGCAGGAAGAGCGACGGTCGAGGTCCCGCAGCCACTCACCGGTACGACCAGGACCAGCGCGCAGACCACCCCGTACCACTGCCTCTTCGGCCGCCCTTCCGGCTGCCTCTCCAGCACCGTGTCCGCCTCCGCACGCCGGGGCCCACACCGCCGGAACAGCCCCTGCCGGGTCGCTCGTTCTGGCGAGGCGGTCTGAACCAGTGGCCCCGTAAGGCTACTTCGGGCGCGGCAGAGTCCGGCGGCCGATGGTCACGCCGGACGCACCGGCTCCCGGGCGGCCTCCGTCGTGCCGGACTCCTCCGGTCCCTCGTCGGCCGCGGCCGTACGGAGGGCGGGGATGGCCGCGGCGACGAGCACGGCGACGACCGCCATGGCGATGCCCACGACCAGCGTCGTACGGAAGCCGCTCTCGGAGGTGAAGGTGTGCCCGCCCGCGGTGGTCGTCATATGGGCGAGGAGCACTCCGATGACGGCGGCGCCGACGGAGGTGCCGAGGGAGCGCATGAGCGTGTTGAAACCGTTGGCGGCGGCGGTCTCCGAGCGGGGCACGGAGCTCATGATCAGGGCGGGGACGGAGCCGTACGCCAGGCCGACGCCGCTGTTGATCACCATGACGGCCAGCATGATGCCCCAGGCCGAGCCCATCAGCAGCAGGCAGACGCCGTAACCGGCGGCGATGACCAGGGCGCCGCTGATCAGAGTGGTCTTGGGGCCCTTGGCGTCGGACAGCTTCCCGCCGAGCGGCGAGACAAGCATCATCATGATGCCGCCCGGCGCCATCCACAGACCGGCGGCCAGCATGGACTGCCCGAGGCCGTAGCCGGTGGCCGCGGGGAACTGGAGCAGCTGCGGCAGCACGAGCATGCTGGCGTACATCGCGAAGCTGGTGAAGATCGAGGCGGTGTTGGTCAGCAGCACCCGCGGGCGGGCCGTGGAGCGCAGGTCGACCAGCGGATGGGTGGTGCGTACCTCCCACAGCCCCCAGCCGGCGAGCAGGACGGCCGCCCCGGCGAACAGACCCAGGGTGGTCGCCGACCCCCAGCCCCAGTCCGCCCCCTTGGAGACGGCCAGGAGCAGACAGACGAGGCCCGCGCCGAGCCCGAGCGCTCCGGGCAGATCGAAGCGCTGACCGCGGGCGGCGGCCGGCACCTCCGGGACCAGCCGGGCGACCAGAACGGCGATCAGCGCCGCCAGCGCGGCCGAACCCCAGAACAGCACACGCCAGTTGGCGTACTGGGCCACCGCTGCGGCGAGCGGCAGGCCAAGGCCGCCGCCGATCCCCATGGAGGCGCTGACCAGGGCGATCGACGAGCTGAGCCGCTCCGGCGGGACGACGTCGCGCAGCAGGGCGATCCCGAGCGGCACCATGCCCATGCCCATCCCTTGCAGCCCCCGCCCGATGATCATCGGGACCAGGGTGGAGGAGAGCGCGCACACCACCGAACCGGCCATCAGCGGGACGGAGCAGACCAGCAGCATCCTCCGCTTGCCGTGCAGATCACCGAGGCGGCCCGTGACCGGCACGCAGACGGCCGACACCAGCAGGGTGGCGGTGACGACCCAGGTGGCGTTCGACGGTGTGGTGCCGAGCAGATCCGGCAGGCGCGGCAGGAGCGGCGTGACGAGGGTCTGCATGATCGCCGCCGTCGTACCCGCGAACGCGAGGACGGCGATCACTCCGCTCGCGCGGGAAGAACCGGCTGTTTGCTTCACGGACTCTCTCCTCCGATGTCTGTTGCTTGCGGCGACTTTAAGTCAGGCGATTGACTTAGTCGATAGCGGGCGTTTGACTGGGCCGCGAAGCAACTCCGCAGCACGAACGGCCACAGGAGGTCTGAGTGACGGACATGGACACGACGGAGGCGCTGCCCTACCCCCTGAAGCCGCCATCGGCGCTGACGCCTCCCGAGCACTGGCAGGAACTGCGACAGGCGTGCCCGGTCGCACGCGTGACCCTGCCCAGCGGGGACGCGGCAGCGCTGCTGACCCGGTACGAGGACGTACGGCTCGCCCTCTCCGACCCGCGCTTCAGCCGGGAGGGCCTGACCCGCCCGGACGCGGCGCGGGTGGCCGCCGACGGGTCGGACGGCATCTTCAACAGTCCGATGGCCCGCACACTCAACGCCCTGGGCCAGGACCGCTGGCGCTCCATGGTGGGCCGGTACTTCACAGCCAGGCGGATGGCCGCCCTGCGCCCGGACATGAGGGCGGTGTCCGGCCGGCTCGTCGACAGCATGACGCGGGGCAAGGACACCGCGGACGTGGTGGCCGAGCTGGCCTTCCCGCTGCCGGTGTACATCATCTGCCAGATGCTCGGTGTGCCCGAGGAGGACCGCGACCGGTTCAAGGCGTGGTCGGACACCTTCCTGAACACCACCCGCTTCACCCGCGAGGAAATGGACGCCGCGCACCGGGAGTTCGCCGTCTACATGTCCGGCCTCGTCGCAGAGAAGAAGGCCGCGCCCGGCCAGGACCTGATCAGCGTGCTGCTGACGGGCGACGACGGCGCGGGGGAGCCGATGCCCGAGGACGCCCTCGTCGCCACCGGGCAGGCCCTGCTGCTGGCGGGCCATGAGACCACCGCGGGCTACATCTCCTTGATGGTGGCGCACCTGCTGGCCGACCGCAGCCGCTGGGAAGAGCTGCTGACGGACCGCTCACTCGTCCGGCACGCCGTCGAGGAGAGCCTGCGCTTCGACCCCAACGGCAGCAACTTCGGCATGCTCCGCTACACGCACGAGGACACCGAACTCTCCGGCACGGTGGTCCCGGCGGGCACCACCGTGGTGTGCAGCATGGCGGCGGCCAACCGCGACGAGAGCGCCTGGCAGAACGCCGACGCGATGGACCTCTCCCGCAGCCCCAACCCCCACCTCACCTTCGGCGCCGGCCCGCACTCCTGTCTGGGACAGCCGCTGGCCCGCACCGAGTTGCAGACCGTACTGGAGGTGCTGCTCGACCGGCTGCCGACCCTGCGCCTGGCCGTGGACCCGGCCCGACTGCGCGCCCACGAGGGGCTGCTCACCGCACCCCTGCGGGAACTTCCGGTGGTCTGGTGAGCACGGCGCCTTCGGCACCACCGTCAACGCCATCAGCACCGTCATCGCCACCAACACGGTCGACGCCATCACCACGGTCAACACCGCCAGCACCATCACCCCCGTCATCGCCATCAGCACGGCAGGAGCGGGCCTTCGCGACCCAGGAGGCGATCCTGGCCGCAGCCGAGCGGCTGTTCGCCGAGCGCGGCCTGGCGAACGTCTCGCACCGGCAGATCGCCGAGGCGGCCGGCCAGCGTAATGTCACCGCAGTCGGCTATCACTTCGGCAGCAGAACCGACCTGGTACGCGCCCTCATGACCCGCCACGGCGCTCCCGTCGACGTCATCCGCGGCCACTACGCCGCCCGGGCCGAGGGCAGCCAGGACATCCGGGACTGGGTCGGCGCCCTGGTACGTCCCGTGACCGACCACTGGCCTCCATCGGCGCCCCCTCCTGGAACGCCCGCCTGTCCGCGCAGGTCATGACCGATCCCCAGCTGCGGACAGTGATCATCGAGGCGGCGCTGGAGCGTCCCTGCCTGCGACAGATCCTCGACAGTCTCGGCGCCTGTCTCACCGGCCTTCCCGCCCCTGTACGGGCCGCGCGGGGCGACATGGCGCGCCACCTGAATCCACACCTGCGCGGACCGCGAACGCGCCCTCGCCGAACAGGGAACGCCCCTGCACGGCTCATGGGACAGGACGGCCGACGCCCTGACGGACGCGATCGTCGGACTCCTCACCGCACCGGTCACCCCACCACGTACGTGACCACCCCCATCCATCCACCCACCCACCCACCCACAGGAAGGAACCACCATGAAGATCAGCGTGGACGAGGAGAAGTGCTGCGGCGCAGGACAGTGCGTCATGATCGCCCCGGAAGTCTTCGACCAGCGCGACGAGGACGGCATCGTCGTCCTCCTCTCCGAGAACCCGCCCCAGGACCAGCACGACGCCGTACGTGAATCCGCCGGAGTGTGCCCCGCCGCCGCGATCCACCTCAGCGAGAGCGTATGAGCGCTCCCGGCAGCGTCCTTGTCGTCGGCGCGTCCGCGGCCGGGCTCAGTACCGTGGAAGCCTTACGACGCAAGGGCTTTGGGGCCGCATCACGCTGCTGGACGCGGCCGCCGACCTGCCGTACGACCGCTCTCCGCTCTCCACTCCCCACTCTCCAAGCAGCTCCTCGCCGCTACCCGGGAACCCGAACGCGCCCACCTGCGTACGCCCGGAGCGCTCGACGGGCTGGACGCCGAGTTCGTCCCGGGCCGCACAGCGTGCCGTCGTCGTGGGCAACGGCGTCCTGGGCTCCGAGACCGCCGCCACCAGCGCGGCGCTCGGTATCTACGCGGCGGGCGGCACGGCCCACTTCCCCCTACGCGGAACTCGACCCCCTGCGGCTGGAGAACCGTACGCACGCCACCGCACAGCCTGCGGTCGTCGCCGCGAACATCATCGGCGACCACCTCGCCCTCGCCCATGCGCCCGTCCGCCCCGTACTTCTGGACCGACCAGTCCGACGCGAAGATTCAGTCGTTCGGGATTCCCACCGCCGACGCGGACGTCACCAGCGCCGAGGGTACGGCATCGCCCGCTTCAATCGGGCGGGCCCGTGTATCCGCCGTCCTGGGCTGGAACATGCCCAAACAGGCCCGGATACACAGCAGATGCCTCACCCCACCCCTGCACGCCACGGCCCCCTGCCCACCGCTCAGGCGCCCCGGAGCGCCGCACGGGCGCCCCGCACATCGGCCCCATCCGTCCGCTCCTGACCGACGGGCCCACCGGCTGCACCGCCACGAACGCCCCACGAACCCCGCATGAACCACGGAACGCCGCACGAACGAAGGACGGTCATGACCACCGCACCCGAGACAGCCACGTCTCCCCGCGACATCCCCGACTTCCCCCACCCCCGAGCCGCCGGCTGCCCCTTCGGCGTTTCCTCCCCGATGCGAGCCCTGACCACACGAGGCCCGGTCAGCCGGGTCGCTTCCTGGGGAGGCAGCACCCCCTGGGTGGTGACCAGCCACGCCGAGCAGAGGACCCTGCTCGCCGACCCCCGGCTCAGCGCGGACTTCTCCCACCCCGGCTTCCCCAGCCCCGTCGACCCCGCCCACGCGCACGCGGGCTCCACCGATATGAGCTTCGTCGTCATGGACGACCCGGAACACGCCCGCCTGCGCCGCATGGTCAGTGGCGCCTTCACCATCAAACGCGTCGAGGCCATGCGCCCCGCCGTACAGCGCATGACAGACGGCTTCATCGACCGGATGCTCGCCGGGCCCCGGCCGGCCGACCTGGTCACGGCGCTGGCGCTGCCCATCCCGTCCCTGGTCATCTCCGAACTGCTGGGCGTCCCCTACGAGGACCACGAATTCTTCCAGGTCAACAGCAAGACCATCGTCTCCTCCACCGCCACGGCCGAGGCCCGGCACACCGCCCACACCAACCTCGCCGCGTACCTCGACGAACTCGTCGCCCAGAAGTCCACCGCCCCCGCCGACGACCTGCTCTCCCAGCTCGCCGCAAGGGTGCGGGCCGGCGAGATCACCGGTAAGCAGGCGGCGGCCATGGGCGTCCTCCTGCTCCTCGGCGGTCACGAGACCACCGCCAACATGATCACGCTGGGCACCCTGCTCCTCCTGGAGCACCCCCGGCAGCTCGCCACGATCCGGGACACCGACGACCCCAGGGTGGTCGCCGTCGCTGTGGAGGAACTGCTGCGCTACCTCTCCATCGTCCACCTCGGCCGGCGCCGCACCGCCCTGGAGGACATCGAGATCGCCGGAGAGACCATCCGCGCGGGCGACGGCGTCATCCTGCTGAGCGAACTCGCCAACCGCGACCCCGGCGCCTTCCCCGACCCCCACACTCTCGACATCTCCCGGGACGCGCGTCACCACCTGGCCTTCGGCTCCGGCACCCACCACTGCGTCGGCCAGCCACTGGCCCGTATGGAACTCCAGGTCGTCTACCCGACGCTCTTCCGCCGTATCCCCTCACTGCGTACGGCCGTACCCGTGGAAGAGATTCCCTTCAAGCACGATGCCGTCATCTACGGAGTCCATGAACTGCCCGTCACCTGGTAGCAAGCCCCGGGGAGTTCCACGTCCACCCGTCCGAAAAGCTGCTGCGGTCCGTCGAACAGCCGAGCGGCCGAGCTGTGCTCGGGCACCGGCGGGACGCCTCTGGAAAGGCGACCGCGAGGTTACCCGCCCGGGAAGCTCTCCGCGCCGAGGACGTTCAGCAAACTCAGCCTGTCGTAGCTGTCGGTGCCGGGCGTCGCAGTGAAGACGAGCAGGGTCTGTGCGGTGTCGAGATCCTGCAGGTTCTGGCAGAACAGGTCGATACGGCCGACCTGCGGGTGGACGAAGCGTTTGGCGTCGCTCCAGCGCAGGCCGACCTCCTGCCGGTCCCACAGCAATGCGAACTCCTCGCTCTCCCGCAGCAAGCCGGCCGCAAGACGGGAGGCTTGCGAATGGGGTCCGTCCCGCGTGGAGACCGCCCGCAGGAGCGAGACGTTCACCCTGCTGTAGTGGTCGTGGTCATCGGGAAGGTACCGGCTGCGCGCGGCCTCATCGGTGAACCAGCGGTAAGGGGCGCTGCGCGCGTCTCCGGTGTAGTGGGTCTGCTCGCCGAGCAGGGCCACGGCCGGAGGTGTCTGGAGCAGCGTCTCTCCGAGGGGGCCCATCACCTGGGCCGGGGTGTCCTGCAGCCGGTCCAGGATGCGCATCAGCCCAGGGCTGACGTGCTCGCTGCGCAACTGCCGGTGCGGTGTGCGATGCCCGCACAGCAGAAACAGGTGATCCCGCTCGTACGGGGTGAGGCGCAGCCCACGGGCGATGGCCGCCACCATCTGCTGCGAGGGCTGCGGCCCGGTGCCACGTTACAGCCGGGCGAAGTAATCGGCCGACATGTCACACAGTTCGGCCACCTCCTCCCGTCGCAGACCACGGGCGCGACGGCGCGATCCACGACGCAGCCCCACGTCCTCCGGCTGCAGCGACTCCCGCCGGGCACGCAGGAAGGCACCCAGCGACGCGCGGTCCGCCATCTCATCCATGGGCCTTCTCCGGCACGTTCACGTTCACCATCGTCGCAGCCGCGCTGGGCCTTATCCACTGACCGGCGATCAGTGGCTGAGCGGGCCCTTCATCCGGACCGCCGGGCGACGTCCACTGGCCGGTACACGCCGAGTGTCGGTCCAGGTACATCCGCATCGGCTGTCGGCACACGTCGCTCTCACCACCACCCACACAGCGGAGAACACCCATGAAGCTCACAGGCAACACCGTCTTCATCGCCGGGGCGACCTCCGGTATCGGCCTCGGCCTCGCGCTGAGCCTGCACGCGGCAGGCAACCGGGTCATCGTCTCCGGGCGCCGCGAGGAGAGGCTGGCGCAGATCGTCGCGGAGAACCCCGGTATCGAGTCCGTCCTGCTCGACACCACCGACCGGGTGCCGTCCGGGACGTCACGGCGCAGCTGGTGCGGCGCTACCCCGACCTCGACGTCCTGGTCGCGATGGCCGGCATCATGCTGCCGGAGGACCTCCACAGCGGCGACTTCCTGAGTACGGCAGAGGCGACCGTGACAACCAACCTGCTCGGCCCCATACGTCTCGTGGCCGCTCTGACCGGGCATCTCGCCACCCGACCGCGCGCGACGATCATGACGGTCTCCTCCGGGCTGGCCTTCGTCCCCCTGCCCATGACGCCGACCTACTGCGCGACCAAGGCCGCCATCCACTCGTTCACCCAGAGCCTGCGCGTCCAGCTCGCCGACACCAGTATCGAAGTCCTGGAACTCGCGCCCCCGGCGGTGCGCACCGCTCTCATGGGGCAGGAGGAGGCAGAGAATGCCATGCCTCTGGATGCCTACCTGGACGAAGTGATGGACATCATCGGGTCCGACGAGCAACCGGCCGAGATCCTCGTCAAGGCCGTCGAACCCCTGCGGTACGCGGAGGCCCGTGGACAACACGCCGACGTACTGCGCATGCTGTCCAGCCACTGAGCCGCGCCGCTCGGGCCGACCGGATACGGGTCTCTCCCCCTCGGGGCCCCGTTCGCCGGGGCACCTCCCTCTCCCCTGCCACGAGTGCCGATCCGGCCGCCCCTGCTGTCCTGCTGTCCTGCTGTACACGGCGCGAAGCACGTCACCGAGCGATTCGGTGGCCTCGGGCACCAGCAGTTGCTCCACCGCAACCCGCGCCACCAGTCCGGATCATCAGGGACGTCCTGTAGGAGTACCGAGTACCGGGCATGAACCGCACATCCGAGCTGTCAACCGCTCTGTGGCGCAGGTCGAGTTACAGCGATCGTGGTGCAGACAACCGTGTGGAGGGCCCACTCGGCTTCCCGGGCATCACGCCCGTACGAGCCCGCCCCCACCCGATCCCGCGCTCGTCTTCCCGGCCACCGCGCAGCGATAGCGCCACCGCGTAAGCAGGACTCCCTGCACAGACTGGGGATGAGCCCGTGTGGCGCATGGGATGACGGCCTGGTGGTTCGGCGCGGCAGCGGTCTGAGCGGGCGTGCTACCGATGAGGGGCGTTGGCGGACCCCGGGGCCCGTCAACGCGGCGATGTGGCGGTGGGGTCAGCGTTCGGCCGTGAAATCCACGAAGGCGACCCAGGCGCGTACCGCTCGGGTCGTCCGAGCGCCCGTGGCGGCGCTACTGTTCGGTGCCGCCACGGGCGCCTCGGAGCCGGGGCAGACGATGAGGGTTCGACGCTCGCCTCGGGCAATTCACGACCCCGGGCGTTTTGACTTCAGGGACCCGGGGTGTGGGCAGGTCCGACGGCGCCGTGCAGGCACCGGAGCGCCGGCGCCGCCGTTCCGCGCTGCCGCGTCATCGACTGCTGAGCCCGTGCCCCGTGCGGCCCGATGCTGCGGCTGGCGAACCTTGTCCCATCCTCTGTCTGCTCGGCAGACGGCCTCGGAGGAGAGGTCTCACCAGCGGCTCGGTCCGCGCCCACCGATGTGCCCACCAGTGGGCACGAAAAACGCCCCCTGAAACGGCGTTTCCGCAGTTCAGAGGGCACTTATCAAGTGGAGCCTAGGGGAGTCGAACCCCTGACATCTGCCATGCAAAGACAGCGCTCTACCAACTGAGCTAAGGCCCCGTAATGGGTTGGTGCGAGAACAAGAGTAGCGGGTCGCAGGGGTGATCTCACAAAAGGATTGGGACTCCCGGTCAGTGACCACTCTCCGTAGGATGCACGAGGAGGTTCGCGGCAGCGAAGCCGCCGCCTGGGGAAGCGATGGGGAGACGCTATGGACACAGCACAACAAGAGGCAACCGCGAGAGCGAGAGACCTTCAGCGCAGTTGGTACGGAGAGCCACTGGGGGCGCTCTTCCGTCGTCTGATCGATGATCTGGGTCTCAACCAGGCCCGTCTCGCCGCGGTGCTCGGACTGTCCGCACCCATGCTCTCCCAGCTGATGAGCGGCCAGCGTGCCAAAATCGGAAACCCGGCCGTGGTCCAGCGGGTCCAGGCACTCCAGGAACTCTCGGGCCTAGTCGCCGACGGAAGCGTCAGCGCGGGCGAGGCTACGGATCGGATGGAAGAGATCAAGAAGTCCCAGGGCGGATCAGTCCTCTCCACCACAGCTCAGCCCACGTCCACCACCGGCGCACCGACCGTGCGCCGAGTGGTGCGCGAGATCCAGTCACTGCTGCGCTCCGTATCAGCTGCCGGTGACATCATCGACGCGGCGAACGCCCTCGCCCCGACCCACCCCGAACTGGCAGAGTTCCTTCGGGTGTACGGCGCCGGGCGCACCTCGGAAGCCGTGTCGCACTACGAGGCACACCAGAGCTGACGCCGGGGCCCGGCCGACCGGTGCCTGGCCGATCGGTGACTGGCCGATCGAATCTCAGCCGGCAGGGGCTCGGCCGGCCGGGGGCTAGTCGGCCAAAGCGCTGCCAGTAGTGGGGCAGTCGACCAAGGCTCAGTGGGCCGGATCTCAGCCGAGCCGGGGCACAGCAGGCCAAGGTTCGTTCAACCGAGGTCCAGTCGGCCAGAGCTCAGCCAACAGGGGGGCGGGCACAGAGCATGGGTACAGCACATGGGTGAGATCTTCGCCGGGCGGTATGAGCTGGTCGACCCGATCGGGCGCGGGGGCGTAGGGGCGGTCTGGCGTACCTGGGACCACCGCAGGCGCCGCTATGTGGCCGCCAAGGTCCTCCAGCAGCGCGACGCACACACCCTGCTGCGCTTCGTGCGCGAACAGGCCCTGCGGATCGACCACCCCCATGTACTCGCCCCTGCCAGCTGGGCCGCGGATGACGACCAGGTGTTGTTCACCATGGAGCTGGTGAGCGGAGGTTCGCTCGTCCAAGTCATCCGTGACTACGGTCCACTGCCACCCCGGTTCGTATGCACGCTGCTCGACCAACTGCTGGCCGGGCTGGCTGCCGTCCATGCGGAAGGCGTCGTGCACCGCGACATCAAGCCGGCGAACCTCCTGATGGAAGCGACCGGGGCCGGGCGGCCGCATCTGCGGCTGTCCGACTTCGGCATCTCGATGCGCAAGGGCGAGCCGCGCCTCACTGAGAGCAACTATGTGGTGGGGACGCCTGGCTACTTCGCCCCGGAGCAGATGCTCGGTGCGGAACCGGACTTCGCCGCCGACCTGTTCGCGGTCGGGCTCGTCGCGCTCTATCTGCTTCAGGGCGCCCGTCCCGACTCCCGGTCCCTGGTCGAGCACTTCGCGGCCCATGGCACAACCGGCGCTCCCCAGGGCATGTCCGAGCCGCTCTGGCAGGTGCTCGCCGGACTGCTCCAGCCCGATCCGCAGGCCCGCTTCCGTACGGCGAACGGTGCCCGCAAGGCGCTGGCCACGGCAGCGGAGCTGCTGGCCGAGCCGGGCCCCGGTGCGGAGCCGGTCGAGATCCGCGACCAGATCGGCCCGCTGCCCAGCGGGTTCGGGCCGGAGGGCCCCCTGCGGGCGCAGCACCACCCTCCTCACCTGCCAGGGTCTCCGCAGGGACCGGTCCCATCGGTCACTGGGCAGGGGCCCGTACCTCAGCAAGGTCCCGATCCTCAGCAGGGTCCCGGGCCGCAGCCGAGCCCCGCTGCGCACCCCTCGGTGCACGAGCCGACGGCGCCGCACGGGGCGCCGCCGCACCCTCCGACCGAACAGCAGCCCGCACCCCACCACCAGCAGCCACAGCACTCTGCGCTCTCGGAAACAGGCAGTTCCTCTCTCGCCCCGCCGCCCCAGCCGACCACCCAAGCCCCAATACCGGCCTCGGCCTCGGCCTCGACAGCCGCCCCCACGGTTCCGCATGTGACCTCCCCCCTCCCTGGTCAGGCCCCTAATCAGGCCCTGTATGAACAGCCCCTCATTGATAAGTACACCGCTCAGCCCTCGCAGGTTCCCACCCAGTCGGTACCCGTCCCGCGCATGCGTCCGGGGCCGCCCCCGAGGGTGGTCGTCCCGGTCCTGGTGATCGCCCTGATCTGTTTCGCAGTGGGCATCTGGGCACTGACACAGAGCTGACCGAGGCTGCACGGAGCTGACCGAGAGGCGGCACAGAGCTGACCGAAGAGAACCGCCTGACCCCGACCGCATCCCCACCGCAGCCAAGCGCGGCCGGCTACCAAGCAGAAGGCGGCCCGTACTCCGCCGGGAGCCTCCGCCGCAGTTCCTGGGCCGGCACCGATGCCGCCCGCCGCCTCGCGACCAGCGTCCACGCGCCGAGTCCCAGCACCAGCACCGTCCCCGTGCTGATCCCCGCGATCCCCAGCAGCCTCATGGTTCCCTGGCTCGCGTCCTCACCGGCCGACGTTCCGTAGTGGGGCACAGCGCCCACGTATGCCGGTGGGGGCTCCTCCCTACCCTTGACGCTCGCCCTCAGCGTCAGCCCGTAGTCCTTCTCACCGAAGGTCTTCGCGACCCCCGGACTCAGGGTGACCGCGAGGTAGTAGTCGCCCGCCATCCGTACTCCGCTGACCTCGTCGCGCACGCTGTAGCGGTTCCGGTAGGCCACCGGTGGCAGCGGGTCCGTCGCAGCCGACTTCGGCTTCCCGTCGTACATCGTCTGCCCCGTGGTGACCCCGGAACGGACCGGGTTGTACAGCTGCACGGTGAGGGCACCGACGACGAAGCCGCTCCCCGCGGAGCTACCGAGATCAGCGCTCGCGAAGAGCTGCTGCCCCCAGCCGACCGGCACCCGATAGAAACGGGTCTGTCCGGGCTTGATCCGGTCGTTCCACACCCCTGGTTTCAGCGCGGCAGCGTCATTGAACCCCGTACCGCCCTTGGTCTGCTTCGCCATGCCCGCCGGTGGGACGGGCGGTACGGACGGCCAGCTGGTCGGTGCATCCGTCTGGCGGGCCGAACCGGGCGTCAGGCCGGGTTCCGAATCGACACGGATCTCCAGCTCCCATTCGTCCTGGGCGGAAGTGGCCTTGGTCGTCCTCTCGATCAGTACGTAGTACGGCCCTGCCGACTGACAGAAGACGCCACCCTTCCTGACTGTGCGCGTGGCGTGCGCAGCGAGCGGCCGGGGATACGCGGCAGAGCCGAACACGGCATCGTCGTCATTCCCGCAGGAGCCGCCCTTGAGGTCCTGGAGGGACACCTTGATGCCGTCGGCGTAGTCGACCTTCTCCTGAGGCCCGAGCCTGGGCACAGCCACGGCGGAGACATAGGTGTCGGACGTGGCGTCCAGCTCGACCTGGTAGTAGAGCCGGCTGCCTGCCCTGATCGAAGAGCGGTAGGTCGAACCGGCCTTGAGCTGCTTCGCATCGGTACTGGCCACAGCTCCCGCCACCGTCGTCGCCTGCCGGTCGAAGACATAGGGATTGGGCTCGCCCACCGCCGCGGCCTGACCGGACAGCACCCCCACCGAACACGCAGCCGCCACTGTCGCCAGCGCTATGCGCCTCCTGCTGCGCTGCCCCATGACCTGTTTCCCCCCGTTGTCCAGGCCCGACCGGTGTCCAGGCTCCACCTGGCCCCGGCATCAGCCTCGCGATAACCAGCGCCACGGGACTACATCAGCCATCACCGCACCCGCCGCAGAGCGTGGTCCCGGCCCACCCTGCCCCGACCTTCGTCGCGTTGTCTGCGTGCCCAGCGGAATCGCCCCCGCCATTCACGACGGCCAGCCCCTGCGTCCTGCGCAGTCGGTTGTTCCACGTGAAACATCGGCGCCGACGTCTCGGCCCGGGGCAGCAACCCAAGGGAGCCAGGAGACGGGGCCCTGAAGGCATGAGGCAGCCAGACACCCGCAGAAACACCGTCCTGGTCGCGATAGAGCCTCCTTGGCCCGTACGTACCGCCACAGCATGCCCAGTCGCAGGGAATCCGAGGGCCAGCACAAACGCAACAGGGCCCCGGTCGCAAAAACGACCGGGGCCCTGCATTCAAGACGCTGTGTCTCACACACCCGAACCTGCGGGCACGGAGTCAGTCGCCTCCGTCCACAGATCCTGCTCGGCGCGATCCGCCTGGATCTGGCGGTACACGAGGAGCCCGCCGATGGCAGCCAGTGCGACCAGGAGAAGCTTCTTCACCGCGCGACCTCGTCTTTCCTTGACGTAAGGGACTTCTGGCGCCCGACTATACACACCGGCCGATACCGATCGGTGACCTAGTTCCCCTCCAACTATCAGGCCCGGAAATGCAGTCGGGGGGGGGGCGGGAAAATAAGCGGGCGCGCGGATGAGGGGGGGGGGGGAGAGGAGATACACTATGGGAGAGCGAACA
>NZ_JBHYWP010000002.1:62992-73708 GCF_042751845.1 Streptomyces sp. NPDC059398
CACACACCCCCCCGCACCACACCTTACGGACCCCCTCTCCCCCACCAAACCCCCCGCCCCTAAATCGCCGCCCCCCCTAACAAAAAGCGGGCCGGCCCCCACGTTCGCGGTGGGGCTAACAGGATTTGAACCTGTGGCCTCATCCTTATCAGGGATGCGCTCTAACCAACTGAGCTATAGCCCCGCGCTGCCCCTGAAGATTAGCGCACTCCAGGGCCAGTCCCAAAATCGATAGCCGGGCCTCTACTCGTCCTCGGCGAGAGTCAGCTCGACACCGCCCACGAAGCCGGCCGACAGGTTGTAGATGAAGGCCCCCAGCGTGGCCAGCGCTGTGGCCAGCACCACATCGATCACCGCGATGACCGCTGTGAACAGCAGCACACGCGGCAGCGAGAGGAACGACTGAAGATCGAAGCCGCTGCCGTCACTTGAGCCGGTGGCCTCGCTGATCGTCCCGCCCACGGTCGAGAAGACGCCCATGGCGTCCATGACCATCCACAGCACCGCGGCCGCCACGATGGTGCAGACACCCAAGGCGATGGACAGCAAGAAGCTGACCTTCATGACCGACCACGGATCGGCCTTGGCCACCCGCAGCCGGGCCTTCCGCGTACGGGGGGTGGTGCGGGCGCCCGTGCGGGGCCGACGTACCACCGGCTGGCCACCGCCGACCGTACGCTGACCGCCCTGCGTACCGCCGCCCGAAGGCGACGGGTACGCCTGCGGCGGCTGGTACGGCTGAGACTCGTACTGCGGCTGCGCCCCACGCGTATCCGTCACCGTTCCCCCTTGAGAGTCCGCGGCGGGGCCACGGGCACCGCGTGCTCCAGCTCCGGAAGCGGCCGCTCCGTCGCCCGTGGCTCCACTCACGTTCTACTCCTCGTGCTCCCCTGCCGAAGGCTCGGTGCCTTCGACTACCGCTTCGACCGCGTCAACATCGGCCGAACCACCGTCGACCGCGTCTGCGTCGCTCTCGACCGCGTCAATCTCTTCGGCCTCTCGGCCGGCCTCGGCGTTGCGAGCGATGCCGACCACGGCATCGCGCTTGCCCAGGTTGATCAGTTGAACGCCCATGGTGTCACGGCCGGTCTCCCTGACTTCATTGACTCGCGTACGAATCACACCACCGCCGAGCGTGATGGCGAGGATTTCATCCGTCCCCTCGACCACCAGCGCGCCGACCAGCGAGCCCCGGTCCTCCACGATCTTGGCGGCCTTGATACCCAGACCACCGCGGCCCTGGATGCGGTACTCGTCGACGGGGGTCCGCTTGGCGTACCCGCCGTCAGTGGCAGTGAACACGAAAGTACCCGGCCTGACGACATTCATCGAGAGCAGTTCGTCGCCCTCGCGGAAACTCATGCCCTTGACACCGGATGTCGCGCGTCCCATGGGGCGCAGAGCATCGTCCGTCGCCGTGAACCGGATCGACTGGGCCTTCCTGCTGACCAGCAGCAGATCGTCTTCGGCCGAGACCAGTTCGGCGCCGATCAGCTCGTCGTCACTGCCGTCCGGCGTCTCCCGCAGGTTGATCGCGATGACGCCGCCCGAACGCGGTGAGTCGTAGTCCTTGAGCGGGGTCTTCTTCACCAGGCCGCCCTTGGTGGCCAGGATCAGATACGGGGCCGCGTCATAGTCACGGATCGCCAGGATCTGCGCGATCTGCTCGTCCGGCTGGAACGCCAGCAGGTTGGCGACATGCTGGCCACGCGCATCACGGCCCGCGTCCGGCAGCTCGTACGCCTTTGCCCGGTACACCCGGCCCTTGTTCGTGAAGAACAGCAACCAGTGGTGGGTTGTCGAGACGAAGAAGTGGGCGACGATGTCGTCCTGCTTCAGCTTGGTGCCCCGCACACCCTTGCCGCCACGCTTCTGCGAGCGGTAGTCCTCGGTCTTGGTGCGCTTGACGTAACCACCGTTGGTGATGGTGACGACGATGTCCTCCTCGGCGATCAGGTCCTCGATGGACATGTCACCGTCGAAGGGCACCAGCTTGGAACGCCGGTCGTCGCCGAACTTGTCGACGATGACCGCCAGTTCCTCACTGACGATCTGCCGCTGGAGGTCGGGCGAGACCAGGATCGCGTTGTACTCGTTGATCTTCGCCTGGAGCTCGTTGTACTCGGATGTGATCTTCTGGTGCTCCAGTGCGGCCAGCCGGCGCAGCTGCATTTCCAGGATCGCGTTCGCCTGGATCTCATCGATCTCCAGGAGGCCCATCAGGCCCTCGCGCGCGACCTCGACGGTCTGACTGCGCCGGATCAGCGCGATGACCTCGTCGATCGCGTCCAGCGCCTTGAGCAGACCCCGCAGGATGTGGGCTCGCTCCTCAGCCTTGCGCAGCCGGAACCGGGTGCGCCGGACGATGACCTCGATCTGGTGCGTCACCCAGTGGCGGATAAACGCGTCGATCGACAGGGTGCGCGGCACCCCGTCGACCAGCGCCAGCATGTTGGCGCTGAAGTTCGACTGGAGATCGGTGTGCTTGTAGAGGTTGTTCAGGACAACCTTGGCCACCGCGTCACGCTTCAGCACGACGACGAGGCGCTGCCCCGTACGCGAGGATGTCTCGTCCCGCACATCGGCGATCCCGCCGATCTTGCCGTCCTTCACCAGGTCGGCGATCTTCTGCGCGAGGTTGTCAGGGTTGGTCTGGTACGGAAGCTCCGTGACCACCAGGCACTGGCGGTTCTGGATCTCCTCGACCGCGACCACCGCGCGCATCGTGATGGAGCCGCGTCCGGTGCGGTAGGCCTCCTCGATGCCCTTGCGTCCCACGACCAGCGCGCCGGTCGGGAAGTCCGGTCCCTTGATGCGCTCCAGCAGAGCGTCCAGAAGGTCCTCGTGCGAGGCCTCCGGGTTCTCCAGATACCACTGGGCGCCGGCCGCGACCTCGCGCAGGTTGTGCGGAGGGATGTTGGTGGCCATACCGACCGCGATACCGGCGGAGCCGTTGACCAGCAGGTTCGGGAATCTGGCCGGGAGAACCACCGGCTCCTGGTTACGGCCGTCGTAGTTGTCCTGGTGGTCGACGGTCTCCTCGTCGATGTCCCTGACCATCTCCATGGACAGGGGCATCATCTTGCACTCGGTGTACCGCATCGCGGCAGCCGGGTCGTTGCCGGGAGAGCCGAAGTTGCCGTTCGAGTCCACCAGCGGCATACGCATCGACCAGTGCTGGGCCAGCCGGACCAGGGCGTCGTAGATCGAGGAGTCGCCGTGCGGGTGGTACGTACCCATGACGTCACCGACGACACGGGCGCACTTGTAGAAGCCCTTCTCGGGCCGGTAGCCGCCGTCGTACATCGCGTACAGCACCCGGCGGTGAACGGGCTTCAGGCCGTCCCGCACATCCGGCAGCGCACGCGACACGATGACGGACATCGCGTAGTCGAGATACGAACGCTGCATCTCCGTTTCGAGCCCCACCGGCTCGACACGCATACCGATGCCGGGGACCGCTGGCGGCTGTTCGGGCATCACAGGGGAATTCTCGTCGGCCATTGCTGGTCAAAGTCCTTTCAGTGCGGTCAGCCGAGACCGACTCAGATGTCGAGGAACCGGACGTCCTTGGCGTTGCGCTGAATGAACGAGCGCCGTGCCTCGACGTCCTCGCCCATCAGCACCGAGAACAGATCGTCGGCCTGCGCCGCGTCGTCCAGAGTCACCTGGCCGAGCACCCGGTGGTCCACGTCCATCGTGGTGATGCGCAGTTCCTCGGCGTTCATCTCACCGAGACCCTTGAAGCGCTGGATCGAGTCGTCTCTGACCCGCTTGCCGCTCCGCTTGCCGAGCTCGACCAGGGCGTCCCGCTCCGTGTCCGAGTACGCGTACTCGAAGTCGTCCCGGCCCCACTTGATCTTGAACAGCGGCGGGCGCGACAGATACACATGCCCGGCCTCGACCAGCGGCCGCATGAACCGGAAGAGGAACGTCAGGAGCAGCGTGTTGATGTGCTGACCGTCGACGTCGGCGTCAGCCATGAGAATGATCTTGTGATAGCGCAGCTTCTCGATGTCGAAGTCCTCGTGGACCCCGGTGCCGAACGCCGAGATCAGCGCCTGGACCTCGGTGTTCTGGAGGATCTTGTCGATCCGCGCCTTCTCGACGTTCAGGATCTTGCCTCGGATCGGCAGGATCGCCTGGTACATCGGGTTACGCCCGGACTTCGCCGAGCCGCCGGCGGAGTCACCCTCGACGATGAAGATCTCGCACTTCGTCGGGTCGTTCGACTGGCAGTCGCTCAGCTTGCCCGGCAGCGAGGCACTCTCCAGCAGGCCCTTGCGCCGGGTGAGATCACGCGCCTTGCGCGCCGCGACCCGCGCCGTCTGGGCCTGGATGGCCTTACGGATGATGTCGACGGCCTCATTGGGGTTCCGGTCGAACCAGTCCGTGAGGTGCTCATAGACGACCTTCTGCACGAAGGTCTTCGCCTCCGTGTTGCCCAGCTTGGTCTTCGTCTGGCCCTCGAACTGCGGCTCGCCCAGCTTCACTGAGATGATCGCCGTGAGACCCTCGCGGATGTCCTCGCCGGAGAGGTTGTCGTCCTTCTCACGCAGCAGCTTCTTCTCGCGCGCGTACCGGTTGACCAGCCCCGTCAGAGCGGCCCTGAAGCCCTCTTCGTGGGTGCCGCCCTCATGGGTGTGGATCGTGTTGGCGAAGGAGTACACACCCTCGCTGTACTGCGAGTTCCACTGCATCGCGATCTCTGCCGAGAGGAGACGCTCCTTGTCCTCGGCCTCGACGTCGATCACGGTCGGGTGGATGAGTTCGCCCTTGCGCGAGTTGAGGTACTTCACGAAGTCGACGATGCCGCCCTCGTAGTGGTACGTGACGGTGCGTACCTGCTCTTCCTCCGCGACCTCGCCGACGGTGTCGGCGCCGGCGGTAGCCTTCGCGGACTCCCGCTCGTCGGTCAGCGTCAGGGTGAGGCCCTTGTTGAGGAACGCCATCTCCTGGAAACGCCTCGACAGCGTCTCGAAGGAGTACTCGGTGGTCTCGAAGATGTCCCCGTCGGCCCAGAAGGTGACGGTGGTACCGCTCTCCTCCGTGGCCCCGTTGCGGGCCAGCGGCGCTGTCGGGACACCGAGCTTGTAGTCCTGTGTCCAGCGGTAGCCGTCGCGCTTGACGTCCACCGCGACCTTGGCGGAGAGGGCGTTGACGACGGACACACCCACACCGTGCAGACCACCGGAGACGGCGTAACCGCCGCCGCCGAACTTGCCACCGGCGTGCAGAACGGTCAGGACGACCTCGACAGCCGGCTTGTTCTCCGACGGCACGATGTCGACCGGGATGCCGCGGCCGTTGTCGACCACACGCACCCCGCCATCAGCGAGGATCGTCACATCGATGGTGTCCGCGTGCCCGGCCAGGGCCTCGTCGACCGAGTTGTCGACGACCTCGTACACCAGATGATGGAGCCCACGCTCACCGGTCGAGCCGATGTACATGCCGGGCCGCTTACGGACCGCGTCCAGCCCCTCAAGGACAGTGATCGCGCTGGCGTCGTACGAGGTGGTCACCTCGCCGTTCTCACCGACTGTGGACGGGGGGATCTCATTGGGGTTGCCGGAATCGGCCACGAAGCGCCCTTTCTGGCACAGCACAGGCCTCTCCAGGGCAGGCAGGAGCGGCTGCGTCGTTCGACATGTTCCGCGAGTGGCGGGATTGTCTTCCAGTCTACCGGTAGCGCAGACATCAATGGGGGTTTGCCGGTACCTGTATCCACATGTGCCGCCCTGAACCGGCGGCGAACGACTCCCCATATCCAGGAAGGGGCTCCAAGAGGCTCACACGGGCTTTCAGCGCCTCGGGCTGTCAACCTCCCGCTACGGTGCGGGACCCCCTCCGTGCGGTGCCTCGTCCCGCACGGTCCCAATGTGTGCTGTTTCACGTGAAACAGCACACATTCTGGTCGAAATCACAGAGTCTTGGGTACCCACCCACCGCCGGGAGAGCCGTCGACGGCGTCAGCCGTAGGTATCGCCGGGACCCTTACTGCCAGGCGCCCGCAGCTGTCCGAACCGGCGGGGCGGTCCACCTGGGCCGAGGACCTTCAACAGCTTCACGGTGCCCTGCCCCAGATCGGCGTTCAGCCGGGCCACCAGTTGGGGCGCCAGCAGCCGCAGCTGAGTCGCCCAGGCGGTCGAATCGCACAGCACGGTCAGCACCCGGGCGTCCTCGTCGTAACGCTGGGGGACGCAGTGGTTCGCGAGATCCTCGCCCACGATCTGCGGCCAGCGGCCCATCACCCCGCCCACCGCGGCCGGGGTCTCCCAGCCACGCTCAGTGATCAGCCGGTTGATCGCGGCGCCCAGCGGCAGAGGATCACGCCCGTCCGCCCGCGCTCCCGAACGCAGCCCACCGCGCTTGGCCTGCTTCTTCTGCTGAGCGGCCGCCCCCCGGGCCTTCGCCTGCTCCTTCGCCGCCCGCAACGCGACCCGTGCCAGGTCGATCCCCGAGGACTCCGGAACCTTCGCGGCCTCGGGCCCCGGCGGAAGGGAAGGACCGGAACCGGGCGGCTCCTCGGCACCCCGAGGGCCTCCGCCGCTGCCCTCGTCCGGAAGAGGCGCCCCGGTCATACCCGGTCCACCGCCCCGTCCGACACAGCGAACCGGGCACCCGCCAGCACGCCCGGCACATCGTCGTCCACTGCCGCCGTCACCAGCACCTGTTCCCCGGGCGCCACCAGCTCCGCCAGCCGCTCCCTGCGCCGCACGTCCAGCTCCGCGAAGACATCGTCGAGCACCAGCACCGGCTCATTGCCCTCGGTCCGCAGCAAGTCGTACGAGGCCAGCCGCAGCGCCAGCGCATATGACCAGGACTCACCGTGGCTCGCGTACCCCTTGGCCGGCAGCCGACCGAGCTTCAGCACCAGGTCGTCACGGTGCGGCCCGACCAGCGTCACACCCCGCTCGATCTCCTGCTTACGGACTCCCACCAGCGCGGCGAGCAGCTGCTCGTACAGTCCGTCCTTCGACTGAGCCGCCTCGATCCCCTCGCCCAGCGAGCTCCGGTACTCCAGCACGACCGGCCCGCCACCGGGCGCCACCTGCTCGTACGCCTTGTCGGCCAGCGGCTGCAACGTCGCGATCAGATCCAGCCGCTGCGCCAGCAACTCGGCGCCCACACGCCCCAGATGCTGGTCCCAGATATCGAGGGTGGACATATCCATGGATCTGCCGCCGTGCCTGCGGGCCATCGCTGCGGACTTCAGCAGCGTGTTGCGCTGCTTCAGCACCCGCTCGTAGTCGGAGCGCACACCAGCCATCCGCGGCGAACGAGCGGTGACCAGCTCATCCAGGAACCGACGGCGCTCACCCGGATCGCCCTTGACCAGCGCGAGATCCTCGGGCGCGAAAAGCACGGTCCGTACGATTCCGAGTACATCGCGCGGCCTGACCTGCGAAGACCGGTTGATCCGGGCCCTGTTGGCCCGGCCCGGGTTGAGTTCGAGCTCGACGAGCTGAGACCGTTCGCCCTGGGTGACCGCTCCACGGATCACAGCCCGCTCGGCCCCCATCCGTACCAGCGGTGCGTCCGACGAGACCCGATGGCTGCCGAGCGTCGCCAGATAGCCGACGGCCTCGACGATGTTGGTCTTGCCCTGTCCGTTGGCGCCCACGAACGCAGTGACGCCCGGGTCGAGAGGCACCTCGACCCGGGCGTACGAGCGAAAGTCGGCCAGCGACAGATGCGTGACGTGCATGACCGTGCGCCGACCTTCCCTGCTGCTGGCTTACTTCTTGTTCTCGACCGCGTGGCCGCCGAACTGGTTGCGCAGTGCTGCGATCATCTTCATCTGCGGAGAGTCGTCCTGGCGCGAGGCGAAGCGGGCGAAGAGCGACGCGGTGATCGCGGGCAGCGGAACCGCGTTGTCGATGGCCGCCTCGACCGTCCAGCGTCCTTCACCAGAATCGGCGGCGAAACCACGGAGCTGGTCGAGGTGCTCGTCGTCGTCCAGTGCGTTGACCGCGAGATCCAGCAGCCAGGAACGGATGACCGTGCCCTCCTGCCAGGAGCGGAAGACCTCGCGCACATCGGTGACGGAGTCGACCTTCTCCAGAAGCTCCCAGCCCTCGGCATACGCCTGCATCATGGCGTACTCGATGCCGTTGTGGACCATCTTGGCGAAGTGGCCGGCGCCGACCTTGCCGGCGTGAACCGAGCCGAACTCTCCTTCGGGCTTGAGCGCGTCGAAGACCGGCTGCACCTTCGCGACGTTCTCGGCGTCGCCGCCGTACATCAGCGCATAGCCGTTCTCCAGGCCCCAGACGCCACCGGAGACACCGCAGTCGACGAAGCCGATGCCCTTGATGCCCAGCTCGACCGCGTGCTTCTCGTCGTCGGTCCAGCGCGAGTTGCCGCCGTCCACGACGACATCGCCCGGAGAGAGCAGATCAGCCAGCTCATCGATGGTGGACTGGGTCGCGGCACCCGACGGGACCATGACCCATACGACGCGGGGACCCTTGAGCTTGCCCACAAGCTCTTCCAGGCTGTGGACATCGGCGACGTCCGCATTGCGGTCGTAACCGATGACGGTGTGACCAGCGCGGCGGATGCGCTCGCGCATGTTCCCGCCCATCTTGCCGAGGCCGACGAGACCGAGCTCCATCAGAAGATCCTTAGTGACGTGGTGGCGTTTCGTACCCGCGTCCGAGCGTACGCCGGGACACGGGTACACACCTGCGGGGTGACCCGCTCAGACGTACGGCCCCGAACCGGCTCAGCCCGACAGCCGCACCGGCATGATCAGGTACTTGTACGCGTCGTCCGCCTCGGCATCGAGAGCGGGGCGGCCGCTCAGCAGCGCGGGCTTGGTCGACGTCGTGAAGGAGAGCTGGGCGACCGGGGAGTCGATCGCGCTGAGGCCGTCCAGCAGGAACGTCGGGTTGAAGGCGATCGAGATGTCGTCACCGTCGAGCTTGGCGTCCACCCTCTCCACAGCCTGTGCGTCGTCGCTGGATCCTGCCTCCAGGATCAGCACGCCCTGCTCGAAGCTGAGCCGCACCGGGGTGTTCCGCTCGGCGACGAGGGAGACGCGCTTGACGGCCTCGACGAACGCCGGGGTCTCGATGACGGCGATCGAGTTGAACTCGGTGGGGAAGAGCGTCCGGTACTTCGGCAGATCGCCTTCGAGGAGCCGCGTGGTCGTCCGCCGGCCCGCACCCTCGAAACCGATCAGCCCCTCACCGGAGCCGGACCCGGACAGGGCGAGCGTCACGGTGTCACCGCTGGTCAGCGACTTTGCGGTGTCCAGGAGCGTCTTGGCGGGCACCAGGGCGACCGCGGATGCCTCCGGGTCCTCGGGCTTCCACAGGAACTCACGGACCGCGAAGCGGTAGCGGTCGGTGGAGGCCAGGGTCACCCGGTCCCCCTCGATCTCGATCCGTACGCCGGTGAGCACGGGCAGTGTGTCGTCACGGCCCGCGGCGATGGCCACCTGGGCCGCGGCGGACGCGAAGACCTCACCGGGGACGGTGCCGGTCGCGGTCGGCATCTGCGGCAGCGCCGGGTACTCCTCCACAGGAAGGGTGTGGAGAGTGAACCGGGAGGAGCCGCAGACCACCGTCGCACGGACGCCGTCGGTGGAGATCTCCACCGGGCGGTTGGGAAGGGCGCGGCAGATGTCGGCGAGCAGCCGGCCCGACACGAGGACGGTGCCGTGCTCCTCGATCTCCGCATCCACCGAGACCCGCGCCGAGACCTCGTAGTCGAAGCCGGAGAGGCTCAGCGTGCCTTCCTCCGCCTTCAGCAGCAGGCCCGCAAGAACGGGCACCGGCGGACGGGCCGGAAGGCTGCGGGCCGCCCAGGCCACCGCCTCCGCGAGTACATCGCGCTCCACCCGGATCTTCACCGGAACCGCCTCCTGCTGTTGCTCGCTCGCCCTGCTGGCCTTCGTCGTCGGCTTCTTGCCGGGGACCAGTCTGACGTACGCCACCGACACTCGGTGCGCGTCGGGGTCAAGTCGAGCCGGGAGGCACCAGGGGCTCCGGCGGCGAGTTGTGCACAGCGCCCACTTCGAAGCCAATTCCCCGGTAACTCTAGGGGGTAGTAGTAGTAGGGCCTGTGGAAACCGTGGATAACCCCGTTTACGCAGCTCAGAGCCGCTTTTTTGTCCACTGCGCCTGTGGGTGGAGCCGGTGGAAAAGTACGCGGCTCTGTGGACGGCGAAAAGTTCTGCACACCCGGTGCACAGGGGAGGGGTACTTCTCCCCAGCTCCATCCCCAGCTTTACCCACCTTGCCCACAGCCCAACCGACCACCTTGGTGTGACGGCTTTCACTCGACCCGGTGACCGCGGGTGTTTCGTTGCCGAACAGTGGACAAGGGTGTGGAGAAGCTGGGGACAACAGGGCCGTGCCTGTGGGCTGCCGGTGGACAACGAATCCCCAGGCCTGTGGAAGAAAAATCGGTCCACAGGCTGTGGACAGCGGTTGGCCACAAATCCACACCCTCCTGACCTGGACTGATGAAGTCTCAGGTGGTTCGCCTGTGGACACGATCTGGACAACTGATCAGTCCCCAGGGTGTGGACGGGCCATCGCCCCCGATGCTGTGGAGAACATACGTGGGCAGCGCCGTATTCGAACACCGTCGGTGTGAGGAACATGCGGAGAACGCTGCGGAACGGCGAAGGGGGGGCGGGGGGGGGGGTCCCCCGGCGGCCGGCCCGCGCCGTGTGAGGAGAGGGAGGCGCCGCGGAGTGGT
>NZ_JBHYWP010000002.1:73718-127368 GCF_042751845.1 Streptomyces sp. NPDC059398
GCGGGGGCCCCCGGCCGCGGCGGCGGCGCGCGGCCCCCCCCCGGCCCCCCCTGCGCAGGCTCTGAAAGCCCTTCGGTCAGCCGTTCTTGATGCGGTTGGTGAGCTCTGTGACCTGGTTGTAGATGGACCGCCGCTCGGCCATCAGGGCCCGGATCTTCCGGTCCGCATGCATCACGGTCGTATGGTCCCGGCCGCCGAACTGCGCCCCGATCTTGGGCAGTGAGAGGTCAGTGAGCTCACGGCAGAGGTACATCGCGATCTGCCGGGCCGTCACCAGTACACGGCTGCGCGAGGATCCGCAGAGATCCTCGATGGTCAGCCCGAAGTAGTCGGCCGTCGCCGCCATGATGGCGCTCGCGGTGATCTCCGGGGCCGCGTCCTCACCGCCGGGAATCAGATCCTTCAGAACGATCTCGGTGAGCCCGAGATCGACCGGCTGGCGGTTGAGCGACGCGAACGCCGTCACCCGGATCAGAGCCCCCTCCAGCTCGCGGATGTTGCGCGAGATGCGGGAGGCGATGAACTCAAGGACTTCCGGAGGGGCGTTGAGCTGCTCCTGGACCGCCTTCTTGCGGAGGATCGCGATCCGTGTCTCTAGCTCAGGCGGCTGTACATCGGTGGTGAGACCCCACTCGAACCGGTTGCGCAACCGGTCCTCCAGGGTCACCAGCTGCTTCGGCGGCCGGTCGGACGAGAGCACGATCTGCTTGTTGGCGTTGTGCAGGGTGTTGAAGGTGTGGAAGAACTCCTCCTGCGTCGACTCCTTGCTCGCCAGGAACTGGATGTCGTCGACGAGGAGGATGTCGACATCGCGGTAGCGCTTGCGGAAGGTGTCGCCCTTGCCGTCGCGGATCGAGTTGATGAACTCGTTGGTGAACTCCTCGGAGCTCACGTAGCGCACCCGGGTTCCCGGGTAGAGGCTCCGGGCGTAGTGACCGATGGCGTGCAGCAGGTGAGTCTTGCCGAGCCCGGACTCCCCGTAGATGAACAGCGGGTTGTAGGCCTTGGCCGGCGCTTCGGCGACAGCGACGGCGGCCGCGTGCGCGAAGCGGTTCGACGCACCGATGACGAAGGTGTCGAAGAGGTACTTGGGATTCAGCCGGGCCTGCGGCTCACCCGGGCCGGGAGCGGGGCCTGGCTGTGCGGCCAGCGGCCCCGGTGCTCCGCTCGGAGCCGGCAGCTGGCGCTGCGAGGACTGGTGGTCGCGCAGGTCGTGGCGCTCGGGCCGCGGCTGCTCGTACTGCTGGCGCTCCGGCTGCTGTCGGTAGTCGTGCTGCGACGGGGAGCGCGGGCCTGTATAGGGGTCACGCTCCTGGAAGCCGCCGAGCCTGGGCTGCTGCCAGGAGAGGTCCTCCTGAGTGCGCGGCCAGGCGCCGGGATCCGGACGCTGCTGCTGGTAGTCCGGGTAGGCGGGCCGGGCGGTCGGCAGTCCGTCGTCCGACGAGCCCTGGCCGTACCCGTCGTAGGTGTCGCCGTGCCGCTCGTACGTGTCGCCGTGCCGCGGCTCGTCGTGCTGCGGGTGCTGATAGCGCTGCTGCTGCGGGGGCTGCTGCATCGGCGGGGGCGGCGGCGAGGGGTCACCGATGGTGTCGTCGACCGTGATGGCGATCCGGATCGGGCGGCCGCATTCGTGGCTCAGCGTCTCGCTGATGAGAGGTGCGAGCCGGCCTTCGAGGACCCGCTTGCCCCATTCATTGGGGACGGCGAGAAGCGCGGTGTCCGCCACCAGCGCCAGCGGCTGGCAGCGCTCGACCCACTGCTTGTCCTTCGGCTCGATATTTTGCTGGCCCTCGCCGAGGAGACGTTCGAGTACTCGTGGCCACACTGCGGCAAGATCGGCAGGTACGTCAGCCACAGGGCACGCTCTCTCGCAGGTCCCACGAATGTGTGGTTCTCGGGACGGGGGGTGAAGACAGGCAGGAAAAAGACTTGGGAGTTCCGCCAAGGTAGTCAGGGCGACCCGCACGGTTCAAGTTGTTGTCCACAGCCTGTGCACAGTGGGGGCCGACGTAAGGGCCGGTTTGACCGGATGGCGTAGTCGCGCGTACCGTGACCAGGTCGAGTTGTCGATGGCTGCTGCCGCCTGCCTCCGATGGGCAATGATCACGATCTGTGGTCGTGAGCGGTGCACACGGGCGTATTCGCGAGCTACTCGTGGGCGCACGGTGACAGCCAGGCGATGTCCCGCCATCACCCGATTCATTTCTGGAGCCCCCGAGTGAGCAAGCGCACCTTCCAGCCGAACAACCGTCGTCGCGCGAAGACCCACGGTTTCCGTCTCCGTATGCGCACGCGCGCCGGTCGCGCCATCCTGGCGACCCGCCGTGGCAAGGGTCGCTCCCGCCTGTCCGCCTGATCTCGTACAGGTCATGACGTGCTGCCTACCGAGAATCGGCTGAGGCGGCGCGAGGACTTCGCAGCCGCAGTACGACGAGGGCGCCGGGCTGGTCGCCCGTTGCTCGTCGTCCATCTGCGCAGCGGTACAACGGACCCGCATGTGCCTGGGGAGAGCACTCCCCCGACACGTGCGGGTTTCGTCGTAAGCAAAGCAGTGGGCGGAGCGGTCGTCCGCACCGCAGTGAAGCGGAAGCTTCGCCATCTGGTGCGCGATCGGCTCCCTCAGCTGCCCCCCGGTAGCCTGGTTGTCGTACGGGCGCTGCCCGGCGCGGGCACCGCCGACCATGCACAGCTGGCCCGAGACCTGGACGCCGCCCTGGCGCGGCTGCTGGGAGGGGGCGCGCGATGAAGTACCCGCTGCTGGCTCTCATCAAGTTGTACCAGTGGACGATCAGCCCGCTTCTGGGGCCTGTCTGCAGGTACTACCCGTCGTGTTCCCACTACGGATATACGGCTATCGACCGGCACGGTGCGGTGAAGGGAACGGCACTGACGGCCTGGCGCATCCTCCGATGCAACCCCTGGTCGCCGGGTGGCGTGGACCACGTTCCGCCGCGCAAACGTCCGCGTTGGCACGAACTGCTGCGCAATGCGTGGCGGAAAAGCAAGGGCGGGCACTCCGGTCAGGAGACCGGCCCGGCCGCAGAGACCTCGCCCAATGCTCAAGGAGCCTGATTAGTGGACACGATTGCCAGTCTGTTCAGCTTTATCACTACCCCAGTTTCCTGGGTCATCGTCCAGTTCCACTCGCTGTACGGAGCCATCTTCGGCCCCGACACGGGCTGGGCCTGGGGGCTGTCCATCGTGTCCCTGGTGGTCCTGATCCGGATCTGCCTGATCCCGCTCTTCGTGAAGCAGATCAAGTCGACCCGTGGCATGCAGGCGCTCCAGCCGAAGATGAAGGCGATCCAGGAGCGCTACAAGAGCGACAAGCAGCGTCAGTCCGAAGAGATGATGAAGCTGTACAAGGAGACGGGTACCAATCCGCTCTCCTCGTGCCTGCCGATCATCGCTCAGTCGCCGTTCTTCTTCGCGCTCTACCACGTACTCTCTGCCATCGCCAACGGGCAGACGAAGGGGTACATCGACAAGCCGCTGCTGGAGAGCGCACAGAAGGCGCACATCTTCGGCGCCCCGCTGGCGGCGAAGTTCATGGACAGCTCGGACAAGGTCGCGGCGCTGGGCGCCTCACTGACCGACGTCCGTATCGTCACCGCGGTCATGATCATCATGATGTCCGCGTCGCAGTTCTACACGCAGCGTCAGCTGATGACGAAGAACGTCGACATGTCCGTCAAGACGCCGTTCATGCAGCAGCAGAAGATGCTGATGTACGTCTTCCCGGTGATGTTCGCAGTGATGGGTGTCAACTTCCCCGTCGGTGTTCTCGTGTACTGGCTCACCACCAACGTGTGGACCATGGGACAGCAGATGTTCGTGATCCACCGGAATCCGACGCCGGGCAGCCAGGCACAGTCCGGTCTGCTGGAGCGGATGCAGAAGCACCTCATCGCACATGGTTCGACGCGGACCCGCCACCAGCGCAACATCATCAAGGGCATCGCCTCCAAGGAGACGAAGGACCGCAACGACGCCGAGCGTAAGTTCATCACCACGCTGAGCAAGGCCGGCCTCGTGGCCCAGGCCGACGGCACCGTGGAGAAGAGCGACGCGGCTGTGGCCGCCGAGGCTGAAGGCGTCAGCCTGGCTGAGGCAGCGCCCAAGCGTCAGCAGCCCAAGCGCCAGACCAAGGCGCAGCGCCAGACGGGTGCTGCTCAGGCAGGCCAGGCGCAGACCGGTGGGACGAAGGCCTCGGAGAAGTCCGCCCCCAAGGGGGCTGATGCTTCCTCCGAGAAGACCTCGCTGGACAAGAGCGCGGCGGAGTCCGGTTCCGAGCCGGACTCCAAGCCTGCTTCCCGTAATGCACGCCAAGCCAAGCCCGGGCAGCGCAAGGGCCAGCAGCGGCCCAAGCACCCGTCCAAGAAGTAAGAAGGAGTCCATCCCGTGACGGAAGGCACCATCACCCCCGCCGCCGCTGAGGGCGACACCCTGAGCCGGCTGGAGCAGGAAGGCGAGATCGCGGCTGACTACCTCGAGGGGCTGCTCGACATCGCGGACCTCGACGGTGACATCGATATGGATGTCGAGGCCGACCGTGCTGCGGTCTCGATCATCAGTGATGCGAGCAGCCGCGACCTTCAGAAGCTTGTGGGACGCGACGGTGAGGTGCTGGAGGCTCTCCAGGAACTCACCAGGCTCGCGGTGCACCGGGAGACCGGGGACCGTAGCCGCCTGATGCTGGACATCGCGGGCTTCCGGGCCAAGAAGCGTGAGGAACTCGCCGCACTCGGCGCCAAGGCGGCCGATGAGGTGAAGAGCTCCGGTGAGCCCGTCAAGCTGGACCCGATGACGCCGTTCGAGCGCAAGGTCGTGCATGACGCGATTGCCGCCGCTGGGCTGCGCAGTGAGTCCGAGGGCGAGGAGCCGCAGCGCTTCGTCGTTGTGCTTCCGGCCTGACCGGTGCATTGTTCTGTCGGCCCCGTCTGTTCGCAGGCGGGGCCGATCTTTGTCAGCTGTTGTCAGCCATCCATGCGGTATCGCGGTAAGGAAGGACGGTCCCCGTGACGGAGTCAGCGGAGCTCCCCCAGGCACCGGAAGTAGCGCATGAGGTTTTCGGCGACTTCTTCCCGGAAGTCGTTCGCTACGCGGAGCTGCTGGCGGACGCGGGGGTCAAGCGTGGGCTGATCGGCCCGCGTGAGGTGCCCAGGCTCTGGGAGCGGCACCTGCTGAACTGCGCGGTGCTGTCCGAGGTGGTTCCCCAGGGTGTGACGGTCTGCGATGTGGGTTCCGGTGCAGGACTGCCGGGCATCCCGCTGGCTCTGGTACGCAGGGATCTGAAGATCACCTTGCTGGAGCCCCTGCTACGGCGGACCAACTTCCTGCAGGAAGTGGTGGAACTGCTGGGGCTCGACCATGTGACGGTTGTCCGTGGCCGGGCGGAAGAGGTCCTGGGCAAGCTCCCCCCGGTCCATGTGGTGACGGCCAGGGCAGTGGCTCCACTGGACCGGCTCGCTGGGTGGGGTGTGCCGCTGCTGCGTCCGTACGGGGAGATGCTGGCCCTCAAGGGCGATACCGCTGAAGAGGAAATTCAGGGCGCACGGGCCGCTCTCAGCAAGCTTGGTGTCGTTGAGACTTCAGTGCTTCAGGTTGGAGAAGGGATCGTCGATCCGCTGTCCACGGTGGTGCGGGTCGAGGTGGGGGAGAGCCCAGGGGGTGTTCGCTTCGCAGCGAAGCGGGCCAAGGCGGCTCGGGTGAGCCGTAGCCGGCGGCGTCGATAGGTGATCACGCGGCCGGAACGCCGCTAAAGCTGGTAAATGGGGGCAATTCGGAGTGTCGTGACGTTGTGAAGCGGCAGCAGAGGCATCTTGTTTCACGTGAAACGTCGCTCTCTGCTGCATGGGATCATCAGTCGCAGTCGCGCTGCCTCCACGCCGCGTGATCGTAGGCCCTTTGGGGCCACAGAGTTGTCCCCAAAGGTGGATTCATCCACAGAAGAACATGCCTCGCTGGTTCACAACCCCGAAAGCATGGCAGGCTCTGTGCATTGCGAGCCTGAAGTCGAGGAGAGTGAATCCTTGCGGTCCGACGCCAACATCGCGGGACCGATGACCGATCCGGTCCCCGGTCCCCGTACCGAGTCGGCGGCAGATGATGTTTCACGTGAAACACCGCCGCCGATGGACGACACCCCTATTGGTCGCGCTGCCCAACTGGCTGTAGAAGCTCTCGGTCGTGCCGGAGAAGGCCTGCCGCGGCCGGAGCAGACACGCGTCATGGTGGTCGCGAACCAGAAGGGCGGCGTCGGTAAGACCACAACAACGGTCAACCTCGCCGCCTCACTCGCGCTGCATGGCGCGCGTGTACTGGTGATTGACCTGGATCCTCAGGGGAACGCCTCTACGGCACTGGGGATCGACCATCACTCCGAAGTCCCGTCGATCTATGACGTTCTGGTGGATAGTCGACCGCTCTCCGAAGTGGTCCAGCCCGTGCCCGATGTCGAGGGCCTCTTCTGTGCCCCGGCCACTATTGATCTCGCGGGCGCCGAGATCGAGTTGGTCTCCCTCGTGGCCCGGGAGAGTCGCCTTCAGCGAGCGCTCCAGGCGTATGAACAGCCCCTGGACTACATCCTGATCGACTGCCCGCCGTCCCTGGGCCTGCTGACCGTCAACGCGATGGTGGCCGGTGCCGAGGTGCTGATCCCGATTCAGTGCGAGTACTACGCACTTGAGGGGCTGGGACAGCTGCTGCGGAACGTCGACCTGGTCCGTGGGCATCTCAATCCGGAGCTGCATGTGTCGACGATTCTGCTCACCATGTACGACGGCAGAACTCGTCTTGCCTCGCAGGTGGCGGATGAGGTGCGCAGCCACTTCGTTCGCGAGGTCCTCAAGACCAGCATTCCACGGTCGGTCCGTATCTCTGAGGCCCCGAGCTATGGGCAGACGGTCCTCACCTATGACCCAGGGTCCAGCGGTTCGCTGTCGTACCTTGAAGCGGCTCGTGAGATCGCATTGCGGGGTGTCGATGTGCACTACGACGGCCGGCACGCGCATACGGGCAGTCAGAACAGTCAGCGGAGCATGTCGGAGGGGATCCAGTGAGTGAGCGACGCAGGGGGTTGGGACGTGGACTCGGTGCGCTGATCCCCGCCGCACCCCAGGAGAAGGTGGGACTCGCCGGTGCTGAGGCGGCGTCCTCCACGGGCACTGCACCAGTGATGACAGCGGAGCGAGGTGTGGCAGCTGCGAAGCTGGCGGCCTTGCCGACCGCACCTGTTTCACCGGAATCGATGGTCCCCGCGCAAGAGTCGGCACCCTCAGCTGCGTCAGAGCGCACGGAGCCCACGAGTGCCTACTTCGCTGAACTGCCGTTGGACGCGATCACGCCCAACCCGCGTCAGCCGCGTGAGGTCTTCGACGATGACGCCCTTGCTGAGCTTGTCTCCTCCATCAAGGAGGTGGGCCTGCTGCAGCCCGTCGTCGTACGTCAGGCCGGGGCCGAACGCTTCGAGCTCATCATGGGTGAGCGACGCTGGCGGGCTTGTCGCGAGGCGGGTCTGGAGCGCATTCCGGCGATCGTCCGAGCCACCGACGACGAAAAGCTTCTTCTGGATGCGCTGCTGGAGAACCTTCACCGTTCCCAGCTGAACCCGCTGGAAGAGGCTGCGGCTTACGATCAGCTGCTCAAGGATTTCAACTGCACACACGATCAGCTCGCTGACCGGATCGGTCGCTCGCGGCCTCAGGTGTCCAACACACTAAGGCTGTTGAGGCTTTCGCCCCCGGTGCAGCGCAGGGTCGCGGCCGGTGTCCTCTCTGCCGGACATGCCCGTGCGCTGCTGTCCGTGGACGACTGCGAAGAGCAGGACCGGCTGGCGCACCGCATCGTGGCGGAGGGTCTCTCGGTCCGTGCGGTCGAGGAGATCGTCACGCTGATGCAGTCGCGTCCGCAGAGCACCCCGAAGGCCAAGGGCCCCAGGGCCGGTGCGCGAGTGTCGCCGGCGCTCTCGGATCTCGCCTCACGGCTCTCGGACCGCTTCGAGACGCGGGTGAAGGTCGATCTGGGGCAGAAGAAGGGAAAGATCGTCGTCGAGTTCGCTTCAATGGATGATCTGGACCGGATCCTCGGCTCGCTCGCCCCCGGTGAAGGACGCGTCCTGGAGAAGCAGAGCGCGGAGGAAGCCGTCGAAGAGGACGAGAGCTGAATCTGCGGCGGGGAGCTGAACACAGGGTGGGGCGTATCCGGTAGCGCGGAGCACGTCCCACCCTTTGCTTTCTCACGGTATCCGTCTGAACGCCGGGATGGATACGATGCGTTCTGGTATGGCGCATCCACCTTGATCCATTGCGGAGGGAGGGCAGGGGCCCATGCGAACGGTGCACCGCAGCCGGCTGGTGACTGCTGGACTGGGACTGGGTGTCGTCGGCGGATTCGTCGGCAGTCTGCTCAGGGAGTGGAGCGTCCTGAGTGCCGCTTGCGAAGCGGCCGGTGAGAGAAGTGAGGAACACCGTTCATGGGGCGTCGGCTTGTACCGCTCACGCTGGACAACCTTCCGGACCTTCCCCAGCGTTGCCGTTCATGTGTCTTCTGGGAGCTCGATCCCGTCAGTGGGGAAGCCGCGATAAAGGCTGGTACGCCAGAGCTGGAGAAGGAAGCCTGGATCTCGGCCGTACTGCTGGAGTGGGGTTCCTGTGGTCGGGTTGTCTACGTCGATGATGTGCCGGTGGGCTTCGTTCTCTATGCGCCACCTGCCTATGTGCCACGCTCGTTGGCCTTTCCGACGAGCCCGGTGTCTCCCGATGCCGTGCAGCTGATAACTGCCTGGATCGCACCCGGATATCAGGGGCAGGGGCTGGGGCGGGTGCTGGTGCAGACGGTGGCGAAGGATCTGCTGCGGAGGAACTTCAAGGCGATCGAGGTGTTCGCCGATGCTCGGTGGAAGGAGCCCGCGTGCCTGCTCCCCGCGGATCATCTGCTTGCGGTCGGTTTCAAGACGGTGAGGCCACACCCGAACTACCCGAGATTGCGGCTTGAGTTGCGTACGACTCTGTCCTGGAAAGAGGACGTGGAGCTTGCCCTGGACCGTCTCCTGGGTGCAGTGAAGAAGGATCCTGTGCTGCGTCCGCTGTGAGGATGGCTCTCACAGAAGTGACCGCACTATGACAACAGGGACCGCCCCGAAGGGCGGCCCCTGTTTCACGTGAAACGTTGGTGGCGTCAGGCCTTGGCCTCGTCGCCGATAAAGCTCTCAAGGTCGCGAACGATCGCGGCCTTCGGCTTGGCACCGACGATGGTCTTGGCCACCTCGCCGCCCTGGTAGACATTGAGCGTCGGAATGGACATCACGCCGTACTTCGCGGCAGTGCTCGGGTTCTCGTCGATGTTGAGCTTGACGACCTCGATCTGGTCACCGTACTCCGCGGCGATGGCCTCGAGAGACGGGGCGATCTGGCGGCACGGACCGCACCAAGCGGCCCAGAAGTCGACCAGAACGGGCTTGTTGTTCTTGAGGACGTCCTCTTCGAAGGAGGCGTCAGTCACGTTCTTCAGGGTGCCGGCCACGGCGGGCTCCTCTTTCTTAACGGGTTGTTCGGGATGGGGAAAGCAACGATCAGGTGCTGGCGATCTTCTCGGGCTCAGCGGCCTTCTCGCTGTCGGCGAGGGCCGAGAGGAAGCGCTCGGCGTCGAGGGCGGCGGAGCAGCCCGTCCCGGCAGCGGTGATGGCCTGACGGTAGGTGTGGTCGACAACGTCACCAGCGCCAAAGACACCGGTGAGGTTGGTCCGCGTCGAAGGCGCGTCGACCTTCAGGTAACCCTCGTCGTCCAGGTTCAGCTGGCCCTTGAACAGCTCAGTACGCGGGTCATGGCCGACGGCGATGAACAGGCCCGTCACGGCAAGCTCAGAGGTCTTTCCGGTCTTGGTGTCGCGCAGCGTCAGGCTGGAGAGCTTCTGCTCGCCGTGGATCACCGCGACCTCGCTGTCCCAGGCGAACTTGATCTTCGGGTCGGCAATGGCGCGCTCCTGCATGGCCTTGGAGGCACGCAGAGTGTCCCGGCGGTGGACGATGGTGACGGACTTGGCGAACCGGGAGAGGAAGGTGGCCTCCTCCATCGCGGTGTCGCCGCCGCCTACGACGGCGATGTCCTGGTCCTTGAAGAAGAAGCCGTCGCACGTGGCACACCAGGAGACACCGCGTCCGGAGAGGGCGTCCTCGTTCGGCAGACCCAGCTTCCGGTGTTGCGAGCCGGTTGTGACGATGACCGCCTTGGCCTGGTGCACGGTGCCGGCGGTGTCGGTGACGGTTTTGATCTCACCGGTCAGATCGACGGCGACGACGTCGTCAGGAACCAGCTCGGCACCGAAGCGCTCTGCCTGAGCGCGCATGCCGTCCATCAGGTCGGGTCCCATGATGCCGTCCTGGAATCCGGGGAAGTTCTCCACCTCGGTGGTGTTCATGAGCGCACCACCGGCGGTGACTGCACCTTCGAAGACCAGCGGCTTCAGTGACGCGCGCGCGGTATAGAGCGCGGCGGTGTAACCGGCGGGCCCGGAGCCGATAATGATCACGTTACGGACGTCGCTCACGGGTTTCTTCCTCGTCTCTGCGGACTGCTTGCTGCCTACTGGGGCCAAGTCCAGCGGACTCTCACCCCACCCAACGGATCCTACGGGGCATGCATTCCCGTAAGGGTCAGCCGCGGGGATAGACGTGGGTCAGGAGCACCTTGCCGCGCGAGGACGGGGCGGCGTGTACGCATGCTGCGTCCACGACATACGCCTGGACCCGGCTGGTGTCGGTGGGGTGCGGCAGTACGACCAGGAAGGCATCGGAGCCTTTGTAGGTTCCCTTCTGGGCAGCGATCGGGCCGTCTGCGCGTCCTATGCCCTTCTCGATACAGGAGGGCACGGACACGGAGGTCCCGTTCTTGAGTGTTGTCGGGCCGGAGTCCATATGGACCGATGGGGCTCTCTTCTCCTGCGGGGAGGCCGTGGTCGCTGAGGTGTCCGAGGCCAGCAGGGAGTGCACCTGGCCCTGCAGGGCGGCATCGGCGAATACGGGTGTCCCGCCGCGCTTCGACGCCTTCTCCGCGGCCCTGGTGTCACTGCTCGATGGAGTGGACGACGACTGCAGGAAGAACGCGCCGATGCCGATGACGGCTGCCCCGAAAGCCGCGCTGAGAGCGGCGACGTGACGTCGCCGTGCCGCACGGGTTCGTCCTGGGCCCGTGGTGGCACGAGGACGGCCTGACGGGCGGTTGCGGTGAGTGGGCTCCGTACTGTGTGAGGGGAGCGATGTTTCACGTGAAACACGCCTCGTGCCTTCGTCCGGCCGGGGTTCGGGCAGGGGCTCCGCAGCCAGAGCGGCGTCGATGCGCTCAGCGATATCGGGGGGCATAAGCCCGGGCGCGGGCTCAACGGTGAGCAGCTCCTGAATCTCGCGGAGCGAACTCCTGACATCGGAACAGAGTGAGCAGGACTCGATGTGCTGTTCTATCTCCCCTGCACGGGATGGCGTAAGGAGACCTTCGGAGAGGTCAGCGATCTCTGAAACATCGGGGTGCTGAGACGTGTCGGCCGTCGATGTCATGCGCGTCCACCTCCGCCCTTCACTGCAGCAGGATCCTGCGGTCCCACGTCTTTCGGCCTCGACGCAGGTGGGACGGATGCCCCCGGCATCCGGTTCCTTACCGTGTCGGCCGGGCTGTCGCTTCCTGTCTCCGCCCGCTTCGGACGCAGATGGGAGAGGAGAGGGAGGAGCCTTGCGCGGCCGCGCGCACAGCGGCTCTTCACGGTGCCCGTAGGCACGTCGAGAATCTGGGCAGCCTCCGCCACCGGATAGCCCTGCATATCGACGAGTACGAGGGCAGCGCGTTGGTCTGCTGGCAGGGTGGTCATGGCCTTGATGAGTTCGCGGTGCAGATCCTGCCGTTCCGCTGGTGCCTCGGCGGATTCATGAGGCTCGAGGAGCTGATCGAGGCGCTCCGTGTCATCGACGGGTGAGGTCTTCCGCGTCGCGGCTTTGCGGGCTCGGTCGAGGCAGGCGTTGACCGTGATGCGGTGCAGCCATGTGGTGACGGCCGACTGGGCCCGGAAGGTGTGGGCGGCGCGGTAGGCGGAGACCAGAGCATCCTGAACGGCGTCGGCGGCCTCCTCACGGTCGTCGAGCGTGCGCAGGGCAACGGCCCAGAGCCGGTCTCGGTGGCGGCGTACCAGCTCACCGAAGGCATCGGCGTCGCCAGCGACGTGGGCAGCCAGCAACTCCTGGTCGTCGGCGGTACCGAGTGCGGTGTCGTCCAACGGTGAGCCCCCTCCCCTGTCCCTGGTCAGCCGGAGAACTTCACATCCGTTATTGCCTGCTTGTACCCCGCGCCGCTGTACTGGTCCCCGGGCGAATCCGGCATGGCCGTGATCCAGACCAGTACATAGCGCGTGTTCACCGGTTTGTCTGCCTTGAAACGCGCTGTCGTGCCGGAGGTGGTCGTCGAAGTGATCTTCTTCATCGAGTCCAGCGGCGCAGAGGGGGACAGTGAATCGGCCGCGTACAGGGAGATTGCTGTCTCGTTGCCCGAGTAGTGCAGCCCTATGGAAGCAGCCGACACGTCCTTGGCCGATCCCAGGTCGTAGACGATCCCCACCCCTTGCTTGAAGGGGGCCAGCTGAGGGCCGTCCTTGAACGAGTAGGTGCGCCAGTAGGTTGAGCTGTCACCGTCGTAGGTCTTTGCGACGTCGGAGGGGTGCTGGGGCTTCCCGTCCGGGTAGTACTCGGCTGCGTCCTTGACCGGAAGCGGCTGAAGAGCCTTCTGCTTGCCGGTGCCGTTGTTGTTGCCGTTGCTGGTCTGGCTGGTGTCCGTGTCACCGGGGTGCTTGCCCCGGTCCAGAAGTGTGTCGGCCAGCTGCCAGCTGCCCAGACCCAGCGCGGCGATCAGCAGCGCAGAGACGGACCACTTGAGCACCTTGCCGGTGCGGCCCTGGAGCGGCGGCGGAGGAGCGGCCACCGGCTGAGCCGGCGCCACCCTTGCACCGGTCGCCGGGCGGCCGTAGGTGCCCTGCTGGTAGTTCGTGCGCTGGTACTCGGGCGGAGGCGTGTAGGCGGGCTCGGGCGGCCGGATCCGAGGCATGGCGGCGACGGCCTTGGCGAGCTCGTCGGGGGTGGTGCAGGGCGGTTCCTGGCGGGACGCGGTGGCGCCGTCGTTGGCCAGGGCACGCATCGCGATCTCCGCGAGATCCCGGTTCACGCCGGCCCGTACCTGATCCGGGGGGAGCAGGCCGACGCCCTTGGGCAGGCCCGAGAGACCATAGGCATCGGTTTCGTAGGGCCAGCGCTGCGTCAGTGAGGCGTACAGCAGGGCGCCGATGGCCTCTGTGTCCGTGCGCTGGGGAGTGTCCGATGTGATGCCGCGGAGTGCCGCGTTCACGGCGAGACCGCGGATGCGGTACTGCCCGGAAGAGGTGCGCAGAACAGCGCTCGGTGTGAGCCTCAGATGGGACAGGCCCTCACGGTGAGCGGCGGCCATGGCCTGCGAGACCTGGCTGACGAGCTGGTAGGCGTCGTGGGCCTCCAGGGGGCCAGAAGCGAGCAGCGCGGTGATTTCTGTCGCGTCGGGCAGCCATTCGTGCACGACATAGACGAGATCGTTCTCCTCGACGGCATCCAGGACCTGCACGAAGCGCGGGTCGCCGAGGAGAGCCGAGGACCGGGCGGCCGCGAGTACGGCGCGTGCCCGGGCGTGATCAGCGGGGAGCAGATGCACACCGACAGCGCGCCGGAGTTTCTCGTCGACCGCACGCCAGCTGCTGAAACCGTCCAGACGGGTGACGCACTCCTCAAGGCGGTAGCGTCTGGCGAGCTTGTGTCCACTGTGGAGCTCGGGCGCTCCCGCGGACTCTGTCGGCTTCTTCTCGCTCTCCCCGTCCTGGGTGCCTTCACCGGCCGTGGTATCAGCCGATTCCTGAGGTTCCGCCGTGCCGTCGGCCGTGGCCTTGTCCGCCTTGGCGGCCAGCGGCTTGTCGCCACTGTTGTCGGCCACGTCGACGGCAGCCGTGCTACGTTCCGCCACCGTCGTTCCTGCCTCCCCATCCGTTGCGCGCTGTCGACCAGTCTGCAAAGCCATGCCAATTGTGCCCACAGTCCGCCGCTATGCACGACACGCAGCGTCGGACGATGGTTGTGCGATGCGCTCGGCGCCTAGCGGCCCAGGCGACCGCGCACCATGGCCACCATCGAGTTGAGCTCGGCGATCCGCATGCGCTTCGCGGCGACGAAGAACACACCGAAAAGTACGGCGCCCCCGACGACCAGCGCAGCCACCGATCCCAGCACACCCTCCCCGAGTTCCCGGATGATGCCGAATCCGACGGCGCCGCCGACGATGGCTCCCGGGAGGGAGGCCAGGGCCAGACGGGCGTACGTACGGAGGATGTGGGCGCCGTCCAGGTCCCCGCCAAGACGGTTGCGCAGCCGGCGCCAGGCGACCCCGACACCGACCGCGTAGGCCAGCCCGTAAGAGGCGGCCATGCCGACCACCGCCCACTGGGACGGGAGGGCGACGTAGCAGAGCGCGGAGGCCGCGGCGTTGACCGCGGCGACGATGACCGTGTTGTAGAAGGGGGTGCGGGTGTCCTCGTACGCGTAGAAGCCGCGGAGGACGACGTACTGCACCGAGTACGGGATCAGGCCGAGCGCGAAGGCCATCAGGACGTAGCCCATGGACTGGGAGGCCTGGACACCGCTGGAGGCGAACAGGAGGGTGCAGACCGGTACGCCCAGGGCCAGGAAGACGAAGGAGACCGGAACGATCGCGACGGCGGAGTTCCGCAGCCCCTGCGAGATGTCGTCGCGGACCGCGCCGACATCTCCGTCATTGGCCGCACGGGAGATCCGCGGCAGCAGGGCGGCCATGACCGAGACGGTGATGATCGCCTGGGGCATTCCCCAGATCAGCTGTGCGTTCGAGTAGGCCATGATGCCTGCGCCGGACCGCCCGGAGTCCTTGCCCGCGGCGGTGGCGAGCTGGGTGACCACCAGGACGCCCGCCTGGTTGGCGAGGACGAACAGGACTGTCCACTTGGCGAGCTTCACGGCCTTGCCGAGACCGTGTCCGCGCCAGTCGAAGCGCGGGCGGAAGCGGAAACCGGCCTCCCGCAGGTAGGGGATCATTGAGAGGGCCTGGACCGTCAGACCGAGCAGGGTGCCGATGCCGAGCAGCCGCACCCCGTCCGGGGGGATGGTCGTCACCTTCATGTGGGAGTCGGCGGCTGTGCCGTAGACCCAGATGAACAGCCCGAAGGTGAAGATCATGACGATGTTGTTGAGGACCGGGGTCCACATCATCGCGCCGAACTTTCCGCGGGCGTTCAGGATCTGCCCCATCACGACGTGCACACCCATGAAGAAGATGGTGGGCAGGCAGTAGCGCGCGAAGGTGACAGCGACGTGGTTGGCAGCCGGATCGTCGGCGATGGGCAGGGACATCAGCCGGATCAGCAGTGGTGCGGCGAAGACCGCGATTCCGACGATGACTCCGAGGGCCACCATGACGACGGTGAGCAGACGGTTGGCGTAGGCCTCGCCGCCGTCGCCGTCCTCCTTCATCGAGCGCACCAGTTGTGGCACGAAGACGGAGTTAAGGCCGCCGCCCACGGTCAGGATGTAGATCATCGTGGGCAGTGTGTAGGCCACGGTGAAGGAGTCGCCGAGGAGCGCCGCACCCAGCGCGGCAGTGATCACCATGGTGCGCACAAAGCCGGTGAGACGTGAGACCAGGGTCCCTGCGGCCATCACCGCGCTGGACTTCAGAAGGCCGGATGCGCCGCCCGATTTCTCGGGGGGAGGATCGATCGGGGCGGGCTCCTGCGGGCCACCGGGGGGCGGGACGGGGGCGGCTCCCTGCTGGTCCCGGAAGAGATGGGCGAACGCGTCCTGCTGCTCCGGTTCGTTCCCGGCCTGGGTCACCAGATCGTCGACGCCGACGAACTGAGTCGTCGCGTCATCCCCGTACGGAAGGTAGCGGGACGGGCCGTCCGGCTCGGGTGGCGGCGTCTGGGCCCACACCCGGGGGTCCGGTGGGTACTGCGCGGCGGGCGGCTGCTGGTACATCGGCTGCGTTTCGGCGTATGTGCCAGGGGGAGGCGGGGGGTGGGACGCACGGTCGTAGAGCGCATCCGCCACCGGGTCCTGGGCGCCGAGGCCGTATGCCCCGTACGGGTCGTAGCCGTAGGCGTCCTGGACATATGGATCCGGGGCAGGCTGATCCTGGCCCGCGGGCGGCTCGGGGGGTGTCCCACCGGAATACGCAGCCCCGCCCCCAGCACCCTGGTCACGGTCACCGTCGTACGGCGCGTTCATTGGTTACCCCACCTCATCGTCCCCGGCCGGCCGGCCACGACATCGCTCAACGGTCCACTTTCTCACCCGTGCCCGACGGGTTGCCGTTTTCCGCTCCGGTGTCCGCCTCCGGGTCACTCGGCTGCTGCGGGTCGTCGCCGCCAGCAGCGGCCGCCCGAGCGGCAGGCTTGCGATGCGTGTACATCCTGATTCCGGCGAGTACCAGAAGCAGCAGACCTCCGGCGATCACCAGCATGACCGTCAGTGTCATCTCCGAGACCGTCACGGTGAAAGGCATCGCCTTGGCACTGCCGTACGGTGTGCCGTCCTCCGTGAAGAGCTGGGCGTACACCCTGACGGGCCCGTTGGCGTTGATCGATGTGGTGAACTTCACCGTCTGGCTGTGGCCGCCCGCGATCTCCAGAGGCTGCTCGGCGACGGCCGCCTTGTCGTCTCCCAGCTGAAGACGGTTGGGGCTGGTCGAGCGCAGCTTCAGCACCAGGTGCTTGACGGGCTGGAGCAGCTTGTTCTGCACGGTCACCGGGATCGTCGCACTGCGTCCGGACAGCGTCATGTCGGACTTCTGGACGATCTGCACTTCTCCGGTGAGGCTCAGCAGATAGGACTGGACCCCGGCGCGGTAGGAGCTCGCTCCCTTGGCGTCACCGCGCCATGAGGTCGCCAAGGACCGGTCCATGGCGTTGCTGAAGGGCGTCACCACCCGGTCCGGCTGGCTAAGGATGATCTTGAAGTTGTCGAGCGTGGACTGTGTGGTCCTGACGTCCTGGAACGCCTTGACCGGTAGTTCCTGGCGGCGCAGGGACGATGGGTACGCCGATGAGCTCGGCACCCTCGTCGTCGCGTCGGGGTCCGCCTTGGCCTTGGCCGCATCGGTGAGGCTGAGAGGCTGGGTCCAGCGCTTCTCGTCGAGTGTGCGCAGTGCGCTCGCCATCGACTGGGCCTGACTGACGGACGGCATCCGCTGGGGGGCGACGACAATGCTGCGCTGCTTCGACGGCTCCTGCAGGGTCAGGGCGAGTGACTGGGCGAGGTAGTTCTGCACGGCGAGAGTGGAGGCTCCCGCCTCGGCCATGTCTCCCTGGAAGGCATGGGAGAGCCTGGAGTCGGAGACCACCGCGGTGGTGCCACCGCCGATGGGCCGGGCCGCTGTGGGGGTGTACGGCAGTCCGGCCGTCTCGTCCAGGCTGTCGCTGCTGGCGATCACATTGTGGGCCCCGGCAGAAGTGGCCACGTCGACGATCGAAGGGTCGATCGCCCCACTGGCGGGCCAGGCGAAATCGGTGGACGCCTTCACATGAAGGATCGTCTGCACGGTCTTGCCGGCGATCTCGGTGGCCGACTGCAGATGGCTCAGAGCACCGGGGACGTTCTTGCCGTGGTGTGCCAGTGAGGCGAGGTCGGGATCGGCGAACGGCAGCGCGACGACCTGCTGGCCCTTTACCGCGTCCTCCAGATCACTCAGCCATTTCTTGGCGACGGCCTGGTTCTTGCCCGCGACCTGGGTGTCTCCGACCTGGATCTGATAGTTCCGGGTCATCGCGTCGACACTCGCCAGCAGATCCGGGTCGATGACCCAGGTGACCGGCAGGGAACGGCCCAGCGACACCATCTGCTCCAGCCGGCCGCCGGGGGCTAGCTCCTCCGCCAGATCGTCGTTCTCGAAGACCGGGGTCTGCTGCGCGTCTGCGCTGGTCTCGGCTCGCAGATGGACCTTCGAGATGAGCGGCCACACCGAAGTGATCTGTGTCTTCTTGCTCTGTGGCGTGGGCTGCCACGGCAGGAAGGTCCGCTGGATGCCGAGCTCCTGCTCGTACGGGGCGCTGGGTGTCTGGCCGGAGAGGGAGACGCCGAGCTGGTACACGCCGTCCGCGTCGAGACTCAGCTTGCTCACGGGGACGGAGATCGAGAAGTCCTCGCTGATCCCCGCGGGCAGTTTCGCGAATTTCTGTGTGTACTTGCCGCCGACCTCCTGCGGGTCGGTGCCCGTCAGGTCCGAGGCGTGCTTCGCCGCGTCATCGATGGCCGATCGGCCGGCAAGGCGCGGGCCCACACGGACACCGACGTGGGCGTCGGTGATGGCTTCCTTGCGCTTGTTCGTCACTGTGCCCGTGATGGTGACGGTGTCGCCCTTCACCGGTGCACTGGGAGACAGCGCATCAAGACTGACGGCTACTGCGCCAGTGCTCTGTGCAGTGACGGCAGCTTGCGCAGGGGCCGCTGCCGGACCGTAGAAAAGGCCCGCCATGAGCGTTCCACCGGCGAGCAGCGACGCTGTGCGCCGCAGCCACCGGCGGGCAGGAGAAGGAGTCATCTCCTGGAAGTGTGCCGCCTCGGCCACGCGCTTGCCCGTCCCTCGTCTTCGTCGGCTGATTCGGTGGTTCTCGGTTGCTGCGTCCACGCATGGTAACGATGCGCCCTGGGCCTGAGTGCCACGGACTGCTCCACATGATCGGAAGGGCGATCGCGGCTGCCGGGAAATCCGGACGCTCCGGTCGGCACGGGCACGTACCCTTTTCTGTTGTGCCGAACGCCAATGATGACAATCCCAGTGCACTGAGTCAGGTGCAGCACCGCGCGGTCGCCGAACTGCTGCGGGTGTCCCCGGTCGCAGATGACCTTGCCCGCCGCTTCCAGGATGCCCAGCACAGCCTCGCGCTGGTCGGAGGATCGGTCAGGGACGCGCTGCTCGGCCGGCTCGGCAATGATCTGGACTTCACCACCGATGCCCGCCCCGACGACGTACTGAAGATTGTCCGGCCCTGGGCCGATGCGGTGTGGGAGGTCGGAATCGCCTTCGGGACCGTCGGCTGTCAGAAGGACGGCTATCTGATCGAGGTCACGACGTACCGCTCCGAGGCCTACGACAGGACCTCCCGCAAGCCCGAGGTGGCCTACGGCGACTCGATCGAGGAAGACCTCCTGCGCCGTGATTTCACGGTCAACGCGATGGCTGTCGCTCTTCCCGAGAAGGCCTTCGTCGACCCGCATGGCGGCCTGGAGGATCTCGCGGGCCGGATACTGCGTACGCCCGGCACACCGGAGGATTCGTTCTCGGACGATCCGCTCCGCATGATGCGGGCTGCCCGCTTCGCGGCGCAGCTGGACTTCGAGGTCGCGCCCGAGGTGGTCGCCGCGATGACGGCGATGTCCGAGCGTATCGGGATTGTCTCGGCCGAGCGTGTACGTGACGAGCTCAACAAACTGCTGCTGTCCGCGAACCCGCGCAAGGGCCTCACGCTGCTCGTCGATACCGGGCTCGCTGAGCGAGTGCTTCCTGAACTTCCCGCGCTGCGTCTGGAGAGTGACGAGCACCACCGGCACAAGGATGTCTATGAGCACTCGCTGACCGTGCTGGAGCAGGCCATCGATCTGGAGCAGGACGGCCCTGATCTGGTGCTCCGGCTGGCGGCCCTGCTCCATGACATCGGTAAGCCCAGGACGCGGCGCTTCGAGAAGGACGGGGGCGTCTCCTTCCATCACCACGAGGTGGTGGGCGCGAAGCTGACCAAGAAGCGCCTGACCGCACTCAAGTACTCCAATGACATCGTGAAGGACGTCACGAAGCTGGTGGAGCTCCATTTGCGCTTCCACGGCTATGGGACCGGTGAGTGGACCGACTCGGCTGTACGGCGCTATGTACGTGACGCCGGACCGCTGCTGGAGCGGCTGCACAAACTCACGAGGTCGGACTGCACCACACGCAATAAGCGCAAGGCCAGTGCTCTCTCGCGCGCGTACGACGGCTTGGAGGAGCGCATCGCGCATCTGCAGGAGCAGGAGGAGCTGGACTCGATCCGTCCTGACCTGGACGGTAACCAGATCATGGAGATCCTGGGTGTTGGCCCGGGTCCTGCGATCGGCACCGCCTACAAGTTCCTCCTTGAGCTCCGGCTGGAGAACGGGCCGATGGAGCACGACGTAGCGGTGACAGCGCTCAAGGAGTGGTGGGCCGCGCAGGACTGAGGTCATGTTTCACGTGAAACATGAGGGACTGCATGGCCAAGGGGCGGTGTTTCACGTGAAACACCGCCCCTTCGTGGCTCACGGCCTTGCCCAGTAGATCCCGGACCCGCCTGGGCATGGAAAGAGCCCCGGACAACTTGTCCGGGGCTCTCGACGGTCAGTGGTCGACCGCCCTCAGGCTTCTCAGGCCGAGCTTCAGCGCTCGACCTCGCCCTTGATGAACTTCTCGACGTTCTCGTAGGCCTCGTCGTCGAAGTACTGCACCGGCGGCGACTTCATGAAGTACGAGGAGGCGGAGAGGATCGGGCCACCGATGCCGCGGTCCTTGGCGATCTTCGCGGCGCGGACGGCGTCGATGATGACACCGGCGGAGTTCGGGGAGTCCCACACCTCGAGCTTGTACTCAAGGTTCAGCGGAACGTCACCGAAGGCGCGGCCCTCAAGGCGCACGTACGCCCACTTGCGGTCGTCCAGCCAGGCCACGTAGTCCGAGGGGCCGATGTGGACGTTGTCGGCGCCCAGGTCGCGGTCGCGGATCTGCGAGGTGACCGACTGCGTCTTGGAGATCTTCTTGGACTCCAGGCGGTCGCGCTCCAGCATGTTCTTGAAGTCCATGTTGCCGCCGACGTTCAGCTGCATGGTGCGCTCCAGGCGCACACCGCGGTCTTCGAAGAGCTTGGCCATAACGCGGTGCGTGATGGTGGCGCCGACCTGCGACTTGATGTCGTCACCGACGATCGGCACGCCGGCCTCGGTGAACTTGTCCGCCCACTCCTTGGTGCCGGCGATGAAGACCGGGAGAGCGTTGACGAACGCGACCTTGGCGTCGATGGCGCACTGCGCGTAGAACTTCGCGGCGACTTCGGAGCCGACGGGCAGGTAGCAGACGAGGACGTCCACCTGCTTGTCCTTGAGGACCTGGACGATGTCGACCGGAGCCTCGTCGGACTCCTCGATGGTCTCGCGGTAGTACTTGCCGAGGCCGTCGTGGGTGTGGCCGCGCTGGACCGTGACGCCCTTGTTCGGGACGTCGGTGATCTTGATGGTGTTGTTCTCACTGGCGCCGATGGCGTCCGCGAGGTCGAGGCCGACCTTCTTCGCGTCGACATCGAAGGCGGCGACGAACTCGACGTCACCTACGTGGTAGTCGCCGAACTGGACGTGCATCAGACCGGGCACCTTGCCGGCCGGATCTGCGTCCTTGTAGTACTCGACGCCCTGCACCAGCGAGGCGGCGCAGTTACCCACGCCGACGATGGCTACGCGAACCGAACCCATTCCGGTTGCTCCCTGTGTGTTCTCGACGAAGCCCTGCGGACGCAGAGCCTCACTTGGCGATGTCCTCGGACGGATCCGGCGGGGCGGTACCCCGATGCCGGGGCAGGCCGCCCGTGTCTCCTGATATGTCCTGCTGAGCGGCGTCGGGGGATCGTCGCTGATCCCGGCCCGCACGCTCGCTCTCGATGAGCTCGTTCAGCCAGCGCACTTCGCGCTCCACGGACTCCATGCCGTGCCGCTGCAGCTCAAGCGTGTAATCGTCCAGCCGCTCGCGCGTCCGGACCAGAGAGGCGCGCATCTTCTCCAGACGCTCCTCCAGCCGGCTGCGGCGGCCTTCCAGCACCCGCATCCGCACCTCGCGCTCCGTCTGCCCGAAGAAGGCAAAACGTGCAGCGAAGTGCTCGTCCTCCCAGGTGTCCGGGCCGGTGTGCGACAGGAGCTCTTCGAAGTGCTCCTTACCGTCCGCAGTCAACCTGTAGACGATCTTGGCGCGGCGTCCGGCGAGTGAAGCCGCCACTGCGTCCTCCGGGGCGCTGCCCGGCTCCTCGATCAACCAGCCGCTGGCAACCAGCGTCTTGAGGCAGGGGTAAAGGGTCCCGTAGCTGAAGGCCCTGAAGATCCCCAGTGAGGTGTTCAGACGTTTGCGCAGCTCATAGCCGTGCATGGGGGACTCTCGGAGCAGACCGAGTACGGCGAATTCGAGGATGCCGGAGCGCCTGCTCAACCTTCGCCTCCTCTGTCGTCCAGGTCACTTATGCCGTGCTGATGTATCGACTCGATACATCAGCACGATAGAACGACCTTGCGTTTGCGACAAGGGGAGCCATCGTGACCGGTGTCACATCAACGATTCACAGGCAGCAACTTGCCTGATTTGAGGCGAACCTCGGCTCTGGGAAGGGTTTGCGCGTGCGTAGTCTGTGCGGCATGCAGACCGCCGGGGACCGAGTGACACCAGGGGACGTCAGCCGTCTCGGTCCACGGGGTGCAGCGCGTACGGGCCCCGCCGGGAGTCTGTGCGTACTGCGGATGCGCCCTTCCGAGGGGCGGTCCGCGCATCGGGGGGACCGGAACTCAACTGCCGTTTCCAGGCGTTAGTGCCTGCCCGAGGAGTAGTCGTTCGATGAGCGAGCACCGTCGCAAACCACCACAATCCCAGAGTGGTGGACGTGCCGCGGCCAGGCGAGAAGCCCAGCAGCCTTCGGGCCGCCGTGCAGCTCCCCCGCCAACCGCCACCGGGTCGCCTTCCGGTTCCCAGGACGGGGAGGAGCGCCCCTACGGCGGTCGAGCCGAAGCCAGAAGGGCAGCCCAGCGCGGCGGAGGCCGACGCCGCCGCGCCGCCGAGCCCGGCGGAGGTCACGGTGGTGGCCGGCGCGGTGGCGGTGGCCGTGGCGGGCGCGGTGGCGGCGGCCCGGAGGGTGGCGGTGGCCGGGGCCCGGGGAAGAAGAGGTTCATCGACTATCCCCGGGCGAATCTGTACGGCTGGCGTCACTGGGTGCCGTCCTGGCGGCTCGTGACCGGTCTCTTCGTGGGCTTCGCCGGCAGCATCCTGGCCGCCGGCACCATCGCGTACGCCATGGTCGGCATTCCGGACGCCAACAAGACCTCGCAGGCGCAGAACAACGTCTATTACTGGTCCGACGGCAGTCAGATGGTCGCGACGGGCGGTGAGATCAACCGGCAGATCGTGCCGCTCTCGCAGATCCCCAGCGCGATGCAGAACGCGGTGGTCTCGGCCGAGAACAAGTCCTTCTACAAGGACAAGGGCATCGACCCCATGGGCATCGGGCGCGCGGTGTTCAACATGGCAAAGGGCGGTGAGACCCAGGGCGGGTCGACGATCACCCAGCAGTACGTGAAGAACTCGCGGCTCGGACAGGAGCAGACGTTCAGCCGTAAGTTCAAGGAACTGTTCATCTCCATCAAGGTCGGCGCCAAGATGGACAAGAACGACATCATGAAGGACTACCTCAATACGTCGTACTACGGGCGGGGTGCCTACGGGATCCAGGCCGCGGCCCGTACGTACTTCGGGGTGGACGCCGAGAAGCTCAACCCGAGCCAGTGCGCGTTCCTCGCCACGTTGCTCAAGGGGGCCAGCTACTTCGACCCGGCGGGTGCCGTCGAGATCGACCCCGCGGCGACGCCGAAGGCCAATCTCCAGCGGGCCACCGGCCGCTGGAGGTGGATCCTCGACCAGATGGTCAAGGACGGCCGGCTCCCCGCCGCCGAGCGGGCGAAGTACAAGACGTTCCCGAAGGTGGACCCGCCGAAGAAGGACGCCCAGCTGGGTGGCCAGACCGGTTACCTCGTCGACCTCGCGAAGTCGTATTTCGTCAACAACAACAAGCAGGGCATCACCTCCGAGGACCTCGCCAAGGGCGGCTACCAGATCCATACGACCTTCGACAAGAAGAAGGTCAAGCAGCTGGAGACATCCGTCGAGAAGGTCCGCAAGGCGAAGATCAAGCCCGGCCTGCGGCCGAAGACGGACACCCACGTCCAGTTCGGCGGGGCTTCGGTGGACGCGCAGAGCGGCGCCATCGCCGCCATCTACGGCGGCGAGGACGCGACCAAGCACTACACGAACAACGCTGACTACACCGGTGCCCAGGTCGGATCGACCTTCAAGCCCTTCGTGCTGGCAGCCGCCATGGAGCACGGGAAGCGCAACCCCGCCCTCGGCAAGGACCAGCCCGACTCGGACCGCACGCCCGTCTCGACGAAGAGCCTCTACAGCGGCCAGAACGACCTGAAGATCAGGAACTACGACGGCAGCGTGTGGACGAACAAGGAGGGCAAGGAGTGGCTCCAGGAGAACGACGGCCATGACTCCCTCGGCGTGGCTCCTGACTACCGCATCGATCTGCGCGAGGCCATGCGGGAGTCCGTGAACTCCGCATACGTCCAGCTCGGCATGGACGTCGGCACCGACAAGGTACGTGAGGCGGCCATCGCCGCCGGGCTGCGCGACGACAAGCAGTCCATGGCCAGCTCCGACTACCCCTCCTTCTCCATCGGTACCTCCAGCCCCAGCGCGATCCGGATGGCCGGCGCGTACGCCACCTTCGCCAACAACGGCCGGCAGAACGAGCCGTTCTCGGTCACCAAGGTCACCCGCGAGGGCAGGACGGTCTACCAGCACCAGCAGGTGGAGAAGTCGGCGTTCTCGACGGCCATCGCCAGCAATGTCACCGATGTGCTGAAGACCGTGGTCGACAAGGGAACCGGAACCGCCGCCCGGATTCCCGGCCGGCAGATCGCGGGCAAGACCGGAACCACCGACGGCAACAAGTCCGCCTGGTTCATCGGGTACACCCCGCAGCTCTCCACCGCCATCGACATGTACCGCTTCGACGACAACGCGAAGGGCAAGAACCGCCAGTTCGAGGAGATGTACGGCACCGGCAACGAGAAGCAGATCCACGGTGCGTCGTTCCCGGCGCAGATCTGGCACAGCTACATGTCGCAGGCGCTCAGCAATACACCGGCCAAGGACTTCCCGGCGCCCGAGCCGATCGGCAAGGTCGTCTACGGCAGTGGCGTATCGAGCCCGAAGCCGACGCCGACGCCGACCCCCACGCCGACCCCCACGCCGTCCACTCCGCCCCCGTCCCCGTCCGACACCCCCTCCTCCCCGACGCCGTCCCCGACCAAGTCCTGCAACAAGTGGACGGACTGGAGCTGCGGGAACGACGGCGGGACCGACGAGGGAACGTCGGACGGCGGACCGGGCGGCGGCAGCCCCACTCCCAGCGAGAGCTCCGACACCGGCGGGACGGGTGGCGACGACCGTGGTGGGGTCATCGGCTGGCCCGGCTGATGACCGCCCTGTGAGCCCCGTCACCTGATCCGGGTTCCGACGGCACCACGAGGGCCTCTCCACAGCTCACCTGCTGTGGAGAGGCCCTCGTGCTGTGCGCCCGCCGCGTATCCGCCGCTGCTGTGCCGGCTCCGCGGTGTGCTGCCTCCACCCTGGCTGGGGGCAGCCCTCCCCGCGAGCACAGACGCGTACGGCAGGATGTGCGCCATGACGAGTGCGCACGAGGACCGGCCCGCACTGAAGACCGCAGAGCCCGAGGTGCGGCCCACTCAGCAGGACGAGACCGCCGCGGCGGGCAGTGAACTGATCGGGGGGCCGGCCGGGCGCTGGGCCGGCCGCGGTGCCGGCGGGCTCACCCCCGTCCGGGTCATCGCCCTGGTCGCGATCGGCATGTTCGCTCTCGGCATGGTGCAGAAGATGCCCTGCTACGACTGGGCGTGGTTCCAGGGGGCAACATCCCAGTACAACCACGCCTGCTACTCGGACATCCCCCACCTCTATGTCGGACGGGGCTTCGCCGACGACCTCGTCCCGTACTTCGACCGCATCAACGGCGACATGTCGTACCTCGAATACCCGGTGCTCACCGGCCTGTTCATGGAGGTCGCCTCCTGGCTCACCCCGCACGGGGGCGCCATGCAGCACCGCGAACAGATCTACTGGATGGTCAACGCGGGCATGCTGATGATCTGCACGGCCGTCATCGCGGTCTGTGTCACCCGCACTCATCGGCGCCGCCCCTGGGACGGCTTGCTGGTCGCCCTCGCACCTGCCTTCGCGCTCACCGCCACCATCAACTGGGACCTGTTCGCGGTCGCTCTCACCGCTGCCGCGATGCTGATGTGGTCGCGGGGACGCGCGCTCGCCTTCGGTGTGCTGATCGGCCTCGCCACCGCCGCCAAGCTTTATCCGGTGCTGATCCTGGGCCCGCTGCTGGTCCTGTGCTGGCGCGCCGGGAAATGGCGGGAGTACGGGTGGGCCGCGTTCGGCGCGGCGGCGTCCTGGCTCGTCGTGAACCTGCCGGTCATGCTGCTCGCGCCCGAGGGGTGGAAGAAGTTCTACACGTTCAGCCAGGAACGGAACGTGGATTTCGGTTCGTTCTGGCTGATCATCACCCAGCGCACCGGCAAGCCTCTCGACGTGGGGAACGTCAACACCTGGGCGACGCTCCTGATGATCGTGGCGTGCGGCGGGATCACGGCCCTCGCGCTGACCGCTCCGCGCCGGCCGCGGTTCGCACAGCTCGCCTTCCTGGTGGTCGCCGCGTTCATCCTCACCAACAAGGTCTACTCGCCGCAGTACGTCCTGTGGCTGATCCCGCTCGCGGCCCTGGCCCGGCCCCGCTGGCGCGACTTCCTGATCTGGCAGGGCTGCGAAGTCATGTACTTCCTGGGAATCTGGCTCTACCTCGCGTACACGATGAGCGGCGACAAGCCCAAGGGACTGCCGCCCGAGGGCTACCAGTTCGCCATCGCCCTGCACCTGGCCGGAACGCTCTACATCTGCGCGGTGATCGTGCGGGACATCCTGATGCCGGAGCGCGACGGCGTACGCGCGGACGGCTCCGACGATCCTTCAGGGGGTGTGCTGGACGGCGCGGAGGATGTCTTCGTGCTCGGCGCGGCGGCCCGTCCTGCCAGGCACGCCGCCCATCAGTACGAAGGCCCGCAGGTCGAGTGGGGTGGCGGCGCGGTGGGCGATCCGCCGGCCGGCCGCGGCCGCCGGCACGGGCGGGGGGGGGGGGCCCCCGCCCCCCCCCCCCCCGCCGTTCTGCCGTGCTCTGTGCCGTTACTGGTCCGTGCGGGCGGCTCAGTGATCGACGAGACGGTCGAACTGGGTCGTCGTGTGCCGGAGGTGAGCCACCAATTCGTCTCCCACCCTCGGCTCCTGGGCGTCCGACGGGACGAAGAGGATGGACACCTGCATGTGCGGCGGCTCCGCGAACCAGCGCTGCTTGCCCGACCAGACGAACGGCGACAGGTTCCGGTTCACCGTGGCCAGGCCCGCACGCGCCACGCCCTTGGCACGCGGCATCATCCCGTGCAGCGCCTTCGGTGCCTCCAGGCCCACCCCGTGGGAGGTCCCGCCGGCGACGACCACCAGCCAGCCGTCCGAAGCGGTCTTCTGCTGCCGGTAGCCGAAACGGTCACCCTTCACGACCTGGGTCACATCCAGGACGGAGCCGCGGTACTGCGTCGCCTCGTGGTCTCCCAGCCACAGCCGCGTACCGATCCTGGCGCGGAAGCGCGTCTGCGGGAACTGCTGCTGCAGCCGCGCCAGTTCCTCGGCCTTCAGATGGCTCACGAACATGGTGTGGAGAGGCAGCCGTGCGTTGCGCAGCCTGTCCATCCAGGCAATGACCTCCTCGACCGCGTCGGAGCCGTCCATGCGGTCCAGCGGAAGGTGCAGCGCGAACCCTTCCAGACGTACGTCGTCTATGGCGGCGTGCAGCCGGCCGAGGTCGGCCTCGGAGACGCCGTGGCGCTTCATCGAGCTCATGCACTCGATGACGACGCGCGCGCCCACCAGGGCGTGGACCCCGTCGACCGACGAGACGGAGCGGATCACCCGGTCAGGCAGCGGCACCGGCTCCTCGCCGCGGCGGAACGGCGTGAGGACCAGCAGATCACCGCCGAATGAGTCCTTCATACGGGCTGCTTCATAGGTGGTGCCGACCGCGATGATCTCGGAACCGAAGCGCGTCACCTCGTCCGCGAGCCGGCCGTGGCCGAAGCCGTAGCCGTTGCCCTTGCAGACCGGAACGATCCCCGGGAACTGGTCGAGCACGGACTTCTGGTGCGCCCGCCAGCGCGCGGTGTCGACATAGAGGGTCAGCGCCATGGCCGGACCGGAACCTTTCTCGGAGCTGCGGTGTATCAGAGGTATGGACGGAACGAGCGGATCGATGGGAACGACAGGAACGACGATCAGGGAGTACGGACCTGGGTACGAATCTGGGACGACGGAACCATCATCACCCTTAACGGCGCGACATATAGATGTCGAGCGCCTTGTGCAGCAGCTTGTTGAGCGGGAAGTCCCACTCACCGATGTACTCCACGGCCTCGCCGCCGGTGCCCACCTTGAACTGGATCAGGCCGAAGAGGTGGTCTGTCTCGTCCAGCGAGTCGGAGATGCCCCGCAGGTCGTAGACGGTGGCGCCCATGGCGTAGGCATCCCGCAGCATCCGCCACTGCATGGCGTTCGACGGCCGCACTTCGCGCTTGTGGTTGGCGGACGCCCCGTAGGAATACCAGACATGCCCGCCGACGATCAGCATCGTGGCTGCGGCGACGTTCTCCCCGTCGTGACGGGCGAAGTACAGCCGCATCCGGTTCGGATCCTCGGTGTTGAGGACCGACCACATGCGCTGGAAGTACGAGAGCGGGCGCGGCCTGAAGTGATCGCGCTCAGCGGTGATCTCGTACAGCCGCTGCCACTCGGCCAGGTCCTCGTAGCTGCCCTGGACGACCTCGACGCCGGCCTTCTCGGCCTTCTTGATGTTGCGCCGCCACAGCTGGTTGAAGCCCTTGAGGACGTCGTCGAGCGAACGGTTGGCCAGCGGGACCTGGAAGACGTAGCGGGGCTGCACGTCACCGAAGCCGGCGCCGCCGTCCTCGCCCTGCTGCCATCCCATCTTCCGCAGCCGGTCGGACACCTCGAACGCGCGCGGTTCGATATGGGTGGCCTCGACGTCGCGCAGACGCTTCACGTCCGGGTCCTGGATACCCGACTTGATCGCCGCCGCGTTCCACCGACGGATGACCACAGGCGGGCCCATCTTCACCGAGAACGCGCCCTGCTCCTTGAGGTGGGCCAGCATCGGCTGGAGCCACTCGTTGAGATTCGGGGCATACCAGTTGAGGACCGGGCCCTCGGGGAGATAGGCGAGATAGCGCTTGATCTTGGGGAGCTGCCGGTAGAGCACCAGGCCCGCCCCGACCATCAGGCCGTCCTTGTCGAACCAGCCGAGGCTCTCCGAGCGCCACTCCGTCTTCACTTCCGCCCATGCGGGAACCTGGCAGTGACTGGCCGACGGCAGGCTCTGGATGTACGCCAGATGCTGCTCGCGGCTGATGGTCCTCAGGGTCAGGCTCATGCGGGGCGCTCCTCGGCAGGCGTGTCCCCATGGTTACAGGGGCGTCGGCTCTCCCGCCGAAGCCTACTGCTGCCGTGGAGCGCCCCGACTGGCCGTATCGGACAAGGGGCACAGCGGCCCTCAGCCGCCGACCACTCCGCCGAAGAGACCACCGTGCGCCATGCCGAGGTAGAAGCCCACCGCAGAGGCTCCGATCCCGAGGATCACGATGAACCTCTCACGTGTCGTGATCGAGATGAACATCCCGTAGGCGCCGATCAGGATCCCCACCAGCCCTGCCCACGAGCTCAGCAGATGCAGATTGTTGAACCCGGCCGCGACGAGGGCCACCACACCGAGTACGAGCGCCACCACGCCGAGGCCGTCCTCCAGCGGGTGGGGCTTGCCGTCCGAGGCGAGGAGAGAGGCGACGGCCTTGTGCCGCGTCGCAGGGTTGTGTCGCGCTGCCTGAGACATCAGGCACCTCCTGGCATAAGGCGGCGCACTGTAACGCCGCTCACATCCCACACCTAGAGAGTCTGCCCGGTGACCGCCGGATTTCAACCGGAAGCACGGGTGCAGGTAGTCTGTACGGTCTGCACCGGTGTCTGCCCACTCCAGTGAACAGTCCCTTTCTCCGCGAATCCGGATTGTCAGTGGCGGCGGATACCGTTGCGTACGCATCACGACCCTCCTGCCACGGAACGACCGTGGCCGCTGAGTCCAAAGGAGGTGGGTTCCACATGCGTCACTACGAAGTGATGGTCATCCTCGACCCCGAACTCGAGGAGCGCGCTGTCTCCCCGCTGATCGAGACTTTCCTCTCCGTCGTCCGTGAGGGCGAAGGAAAGGTTGAGAAGGTCGACACCTGGGGCCGTCGTCGTCTCGCTTACGAGATCAAGAAGAAGCCCGAGGGCATCTACTCGGTCATCGACCTGCAGGCCGAGCCTGCGGTCGTCAAGGAGCTCGACCGCCAGATGAACCTGAACGAGTCGGTCCTCCGGACCAAGGTCCTCCGCCCCGAGACCCACTGAGCTTCCAGCTCAGCAGTCATCGGGTCCGAGTAGCACCAAGCAGCCAAGCAATCCCCGCCGAGAGGTTCACCCATGGCAGGCGAGACCGTCATCACGGTCGTCGGCAATCTCGTCGACGACCCCGAGCTGCGCTTCACCCCCTCCGGTGCGGCGGTCGCGAAGTTCCGTGTCGCGTCCACTCCCCGCATCTTCGACAGGCAGACCAATGAGTGGAAGGACGGCGAAGGCCTGTTCCTCACCTGCTCGGTCTGGCGTCAGGCGGCGGAGAACGTCGCGGAGTCGCTTCAGCGAGGCATGCGCGTCGTCGTGCAGGGCCGGCTGAAGCAGCGGTCCTACGAGGACCGTGAGGGCGTTAAGCGCACGGTCTACGAGCTGGACGTCGAGGAAGTCGGCCCCAGCCTCAAGACGGCCACGGCCAAGGTCACCAAGACCACCGGTCGCGGTGGTCAGGGCGGCCAGGGTGGTTACGGCGGCGGCGGTGGCCAGCAGCAGGGTGGCGGCAACTGGGGCGGAGCCCCCAGCGGAGGCCAGCAGGGCGGTGGCGGTGCACCCGCCGACGACCCGTGGGCCTCCAACGCGCCGGCCGGCGGTGGCCAGCAGGGCGGGGGCAGCTGGGGCGGAAGCTCCGGCGGTTCCGGCTCCGGCGGTGGCTACTCGGACGAGCCGCCCTTCTAGGGCAGCCCGTACCCCACTTCTTGATCACACAGGAGAAACACCATGGCGAAGCCGCCTGTGCGCAAGCCTAAGAAGAAGGTCTGCGCTTTCTGCAAGGACAAGACCCAGTACGTGGACTACAAGGACACGAACATGCTGCGGAAGTTCATTTCCGACCGTGGCAAGATCCGTGCCCGCCGCGTCACCGGCAACTGCACGCAGCATCAGCGTGACGTCGCCACGGCTGTCAAGAACAGCCGTGAGATGGCGCTGCTGCCCTACACGTCCACCGCGCGATAAGGGAAGGGTGACCGAAAAATGAAGATCATCCTCACCCACGAGGTCGCTGGCCTCGGTTCCGCCGGCGACGTCGTTGACGTCAAGGACGGTTACGCCCGCAACTACCTGGTCCCGCGTGGTTTCGCGATCCGCTGGACCAAGGGTGGCGAGCAGGACGTGGCGCAGATTCGCCGCGCCCGCAAGATCCACGAGATCGCGACCATCGAGCAGGCCAATGAGGTCAAGGCCAAGCTTGAGGGCGTGAAGGTCCGTCTGGCCGTTCGCTCCGGCGACGCCGGCCGTCTCTTCGGTTCCGTCACCCCGGCCGACATCGCCTCGGCGATCAAGGACGCCGGTGGCCCCGTGGTCGACAAGCGTCGCGTCGAGCTCGGTTCGCCGATCAAGACCCTGGGTGCCCACCAGGTGTCCGTGCGTCTGCACGCCGAAGTTGCCGCGCATGTCGGCATCGAGGTCGTCGCCGCGTAACTGCTGCGCTCGGCAGAGCATGGGAAGGGCCGTCTTCTTCGGGAGGCGGCCCTTCCGCCGTTTCACGTGAAACACCCAGCCGCCCAGCTCCCCAGCCGCCCAGCTCCCCGGCCGCCCAGCTCCCCGGCCGTGCAGCTACCCCACCATGCAGTCCGGCCCGTGAGGTTTGCCGACCGGGCCCTGGCTGGATAGGCGGGCAGACGCACAGGCAGTGGGACGTAGGGCGGGGCGGCTGGATTTGTCCCGCGGTTTCAGCGGGTGGCGCCCGTGACGATCCAGCGGCCCGAGCGGGCCCGGAGCCAGAGCGTCACCATCCGGACCGCCATCATCAGTACCATCGCCCACCACAGCGCCGTCAGCCCGCCGCCCAGCGTCGGTACCAGGAGGGCGACCGGTGTGAAGACCGCAAGTGTGACGACCATGGCCCAGGCAAGATAGCGGCCGTCGCCCGCGCCCATCAGTACGCCGTCCAGGACGTAGACGACGCCGGAGATCGGCTGGGCGAGCGCGACGACCAGCAGGGCCGGCAGCAGTACGTCCCGTACCGCCTGGTCGCTCGTGAACAACGGGACGAACAGGGGCCGGGATGCCACGACCAGCGCGCCCAGCACCACCCCTGAAGCAATGCCCCACTGCACCATGCGGCGGCACGCCTCCTTTGCCCCTTCGGTGTCGGCCGCGCCCAGATAGCGACCGATGATCGCCTGTCCGGCGATGGCGATGGCATCCAGCGCGAAGGCCAGCAGGCTCCAGAGGGAGAGCACGATCTGATGGGCGGCCACGTCGGTGTCCCCCAGGCGGGCCGCCACAGCGGTCGCGGTCATCAGGACCGCCCGCAGTGAGAGCGTACGGACCAGCAGGGGGACCCCGGCCTGTGCGCAGGCCCGGATCCCGGCCGTGTCGGGGAGGAGCGAAGCGCCGTGCTTTCTGGCTCCCCGGACAACGACCACCAGGTAGACGGCGACCATGGCGTACTGGGCGATCACCGTTCCCCAGGCGGATCCGGCGATGCCCAGTCCGGCTCCGTAGACGAGCGCGGCATTGAGCGCGGCGTTGGCTGCGAAGCCCCCGATCGCGACGTACAGGGGGGTCCTGGTGTCCTGGAGACCGCGGAGCACCCCGGTGGCCGCCAGGACGACCAGCATGGCCGGGATGCCGATGCTGGAAATCCGCAGATAGGTGACCGCGTACGGGGAGGCGTCGGCTGAGGCTCCGAAGAGGCCCACCAGCCATGGGGCGGTGGGCAGGACGGCGGCGATGACGAGAGCGCCGAGCAGCAGAGCGAGCCAGATGCCGTCCATGCCCTGTCGGATGGCGGCCTGCAGATCCCCCGCGCCCACCCGCCGTGCGACGGCGGCCGTGGTGGCGTAGGCGAGGAAGACGAAGATGCTCACGGCTGTACTCAGCAGAGCGGCCGCTACCCCGAGCCCTGCCAGCTGACGGGTTCCGAGGTGGCCGACGATCGCGCTGTCGGCCATGACGAAGAGCGGCTCGGCGACCAGCGCGCCGAAGGCGGGCACGGCGAGCGAGATGATCTCCCGGTCGTGCCGTCGGCTGCTGGGGTGTGGTGCCGCGGGGGCCTGGGTCATGCGGGACAATCTAGTCTTCCACAGGTAAGAGATGCAATAGGCTTAAGACCCTTACGGGTCTCATCGTTCCAGCTCGGGCTGTGCGCCGTTTGTCGTGATCTTGGTCCAGCCGGAAAAGTTTTTCTCCCCCACAGCCAGTGGATGGCGAATGTGCAGGTCAGATGGGTTTTTGCGAGCGCGCTATGAGTTTGTCCACAGCGCTGTCCCCCGACCCGTGCACAGGTTTTGGCGAGTTACCCACAGGCTGGGGTCCGTCACCCACAGGGCCTGTGGATAACAAGATTGGCTGACGGTGTCTGCGGGCCTACCGTGGACCGGCGCCCGACGCGCCGTTTGCGGAGTCGGGCCCCTTGTTTGTCGGTGCCGTGCCGTAAGAAAGAGTCGCACGGTTAGGTCCGCGGAGCGGACGGGAGGAGGCGGCCCGGTGAGCATTCCCGAGCCCTTGGACGACCCCTGGGCCGAGAGCAGTCCGGGCGACCGTCTGCCCGTTTCCCGCCAGCGCCGCGGTGAGGGCTCCGGGGGCCGGGAGCAGCACGACCGGGGCCGGGAAAACGGCTCCTGGGACGGCGGATCCCCCGCCTTCGAACGCGTACCCCCGCAGGACATCGATGCCGAACAGTCCGTCCTGGGCGGCATGCTGCTCTCCAAGGACGCCATCGCCGACGTCGTCGAGGTCATCAAGGGCCACGACTTCTACCGCCCCGCACACGAGACCGTCTACCAGGCCATTCTCGATCTCTACGCGAAGGGCGAGCCGGCCGACCCGATCACGGTCGCGGCCGAACTGGTCAAGCGCGGCGAGATCAAGAAGGTGGGCGGGGCGCCCTATCTGCACACGCTCGTCCAGTCGGTTCCGACAGCCGCCAACGCCGAGTACTACGCCGAGATCGTCCATGAGCGCGCGGTGCTGCGCCGGCTCGTCGAGGCCGGAACGAAGATCACGCAGATGGGATACGCGGCGGACGGGGACGTCGACGAGATCGTCAACTCGGCCCAGGCCGAGATCTACGCCGTCACCGAGCAGCGCACATCCGAGGACTATCTGCCGCTCGGCGACATCATGGAGGGCGCGCTCGACGAGATCGAGGCGATCGGCTCGCGCAGCGGCCAGATGTCCGGGGTGCCGACCGGCTTCACGGACCTGGACGCATTGACGAACGGGCTGCACCCGGGCCAGATGATCGTCATCGCGGCCCGCCCCGCCATGGGTAAGTCCACGCTGGCGCTGGACTTCGCACGGGCCTGTTCCATCAAGTCCGCACTGCCGAGCGTGATCTTCTCGCTCGAAATGGGCCGCAACGAGATCGCGATGCGTCTGCTCTCGGCGGAGGCGCGGGTGGCCCTGCACCACATGCGGTCGGGTTCCATGACGGACGAGGACTGGACGCGACTGGCGCGGCGGATGCCGGATGTCACCGCGGCGCCGCTCTTCATCGACGACTCGCCGAACCTGTCGATGATGGAGATCCGGGCGAAGTGCCGGCGGCTCAAGCAGCGTCAGGACCTGAAGCTGGTCGTGATCGACTATCTGCAGCTGATGCAGTCCGGCGGTTCACGGCGCCCCGAGAGCCGCCAGCAGGAGGTCTCCGACATGTCGCGAAACCTGAAGCTGCTGGCGAAGGAGCTCGAAGTCCCGGTCATCGCGCTCTCCCAGCTGAACCGTGGCCCCGAGCAGCGTACGGACAAGAAGCCCATGGTGTCCGACCTGCGTGAATCGGGCTCGATCGAGCAGGACGCCGACATGGTCATCCTGCTCCACCGGGAGGACGCGTACGAGAAGGAGTCCCCGCGCGCGGGGGAGGCGGATCTGATCGTCGCGAAGCACCGTAACGGTCCGACGGCGACGATCACCGTGGCTTTCCAGGGCCACTACTCCCGGTTCGTCGACATGGCGCAGACCTGATCCCCGTACAGAGAACGATCGGCCCCCGGCTCACCGGCCGAGTTCGGCCGCCTTGCGTGCGCGTCGGGCGAGGACGTCCGCGCAGCTGTCCGTCATCTGCCGTAGGGCGTCCTTGCGGTCCCGGTGGGAGAGCCGGTCGAGATAGGTGTGGCCGGAGAGGTGGTCGGTCTCGTGCTGCAGACACCGTGCGAAGTATCCCGTGCCCTCGATGGCCAGGGGGTTGCCGTCCTTGTCGCGTCCCCGGACGACAGCCTGATCGGTCCGGGGAACGGCCATGGCGGCGCCGGGCACGGACAGGCAGCCCTCGAAGTCGTCGACGAGCCGGCGGTCTTCCGGGCCGGGAAGTTCCAGAACCGGGTTGACGATGTGGCCGACATGGCGGACCCCGTGGTCGTCCGGGCAGTCGTACACGAACAGTCGCAGATCGAGGTCCACTTGGTTGGCGGCGAGGCCGGCGCCGTCCGCCACGTACATCGTCAGGAACATGTCGTCGATCAGGCTCGACAGCCCGGGGGAGCCGAATTCGGTGACCTCGCGGCACGGGCGCCGCAGGATCTCCTCGCCCACCGCTGTGATCCGGCGGACCGAGCCTCGTTCCGCCTCCGCGGGCAGGGCCGGGTACGAGTCGACCGGGTGGCCCTGCACTCTGACCCGCCGGTCGGCCGGGCGGGAGCGGTCGTGACGAACAGGCATCGCTGTCTCCCTCTGCTGCGTCCGTGGCGCGGACCACTTGCCAAGTGCTTTGCAAAATAGCAGAGTTTGCAAAGTGACTGAAGACCGAGACGACCAGGCTGAGCATGTCCGGACCGACGATGACCGGGCCGAAGACGACCGGCTGCCTCAGGGGGCCCGGCCTCAGGGTGTCCCCGGTTCCCTGCCCGGCCGGGCGCGTGGTGCCGGTGGCGAACTGCGCCCGCACGAAGTCCGTACGGCGCTGATGGCCCTGCTCGCCGATGTCGGAGCCGTCACGGCCACCGAAGCGGCTGCCCGGCTCGGGTACAGCTCTGGTCTCTGCTCATTCCATCTGCGGCAACTCGCACGCCATGGACACATCGAGGAGGCCCCGCACAGTGGGGGCCGGGTGCGTCCCTGGCGCCTGAGCCGGCAGCCCTCCGGGGCGGACGGCTCCGCCGATGAGGAGTTCGCCGATCTGGCCCGCGGGCTTGAGGACGAGAGCTGGCAGCGCTGGCTCACCCAGCGGGACGAGGCGCCTGCGGCCTGGCGCGACGGCGATGCCTTCAGCGCCGTCGCCTATCTGACTCCCGAGGAGATGAGCCGGGTCGCCGACGTGATCCGGCAGGCGCTCCTGCCCTACCGGGACCGCGAGCAGCGCCCCCTGGCCCGGCCCGACGGTGCTCTGCCGGTTGCCCTCATCACCCGGCTGTTCCCCCTGCTCCCCCACCCGGCGGGCGACACGGACCAGGAATGACAGCCGGTGCGCGTGGCGGTGCCCCGGAGCCCGTGGGGACGGACACCGGGGCACGGCCAGGAGGCCCGCGGTCAGCGCACGGTCACGTTGAAGACCGGGGAGGCGGTGCTCCCACTGACGATGCGCAGCTGGTTCTTGCCCTTGATGCCGAGCTTGACGCCCAGCGAGTAGCTGCCGGTGCGGTTGATGGGCGCGGAGGCGGGCAGCGTGACCCACTTGCTGCCCTGCTTCTGCTGCAGGGTCACCTTGGCGCCCGCCTTGAGGCCGGTCGTGGTGCCGGTGACCCGGAAGAGCTGCCAGGCCTTCACCGAGGTCACCGAGGGCTTCGCGGTGATGGAGGCCTTGGCGGCGACGGCCTTCTGCGCGACAGGTGCGCTGGGCGCGGACGGGCTGTCGGCCATCGCGGCGGTGCCTGCCAGGGCGAGGGTGGTGGCGGCGAGCGTGCTGACGGCAGCGATGCGCAGGGAGCGCCGCTTGGTGACGATCATGAGTGTTCCTTTCGGGTGAGGAGCTCTGATTTCACGCAAAGATGAGACAAATACCGTAGGTGTGGGTCTCACATGAAAAGACGATGTGTGGCCCGCATGCGTTGTTGGCGATGTGTCACCGTCCTGTAACAGACGGGTCCTCCCGCGAATCCGGCCGGCCGCCCTCCGGCGCCATCGACGGCAGGTGGCTCGTCTGGTAGGTCTCGGGCCATGACTGCCACCACTGCCACCACTGCCATGACGCGATCAGAGGACTCCCTGCCGGATTCCTCGCCGGATTCCTCCGCGGAACTCCTTCCCACCACCCGGCGGGCGCTGCTGCACCGCGTCGCCCTCGCACAGTCCGAGGGACGCGTGCCGTCGCTGGTGGCGGCGGTGATGCGGGACGGGCGGATGGTGTGGTCCGGGGCCCGCAGCTGCGTGGACGGTCATGAGCCGGACGCGGACACGCAGTACCGGATCGGTTCGATCACCAAGCCCTTCACGGCGGTCGCGGTGATGCGCCTGCGGGACGAGGGGCTGCTCGATCTGGCGGATCCCCTGGAGAAGTACGTCCCGGACACCGGAGTCGGTGAGGTGACGATCGCTCAACTCCTCAGCCATACCGCGGGTCTGGCCGCGGAGACGCCCGGTGAGTGGTGGGAGCGGTCCTCGGCCGCGCTGCGCCCCGGGATTCCGGATCTGCTCGGTGAGCAGCCGCGCCTGCATCCGGCGGGGCGGCGCCACCACTACTCGAACCCGGGGTACGCCCTGCTCGGGGCCGTGGTGGAGACGTTGCGCGGTGCGCCGTGGGCGGATGTGGTGCGGCGTGAGATCTGCGTACCGTTGGGAATGGACCGTACGAGCGCCCAGCCCCAGGCGCCCCGGGCCGGCGGATGGGCGGTGCACCCCTGGGCGGACGCCATGCTTCCGGAACCGGCCGAGGACCTGGGGCTGATGGCGCCCGCGGGGCAGCTGTGGTCGACGGCCGCTGATCTGTGCCGCTTCGCCGCTTTTCTGGCGGAGGGTGACGACCGGGTGCTCGGTGCGGAGACGGTACGGGAGATGCGCGCGCCCGCGGTCGCGCCGGAACCGGGTGACTGGGACGGCGGATACGGGCTCGGTATCCAGCTCGCCCGGCGCGACGGCCGGACGCTGGCCGGGCACACCGGCTCGCTGCCGGGATTCGTGGCCGGACTGTGGGTGAGCGTGGCGGACGGAGTGGCGGCGGTGGCCCTGTCGAACAGTACGTCGGGGGTCGGGCCAAAGGTCGCTGCGGATCTGATCGGGATCGTGGCAGACGCGGAACCGGCCATTCCGAAGCCGTGGCGTCCGCTGCCAGAGGTCGATCCGGGGCTGCTCGAACTGGCGGGGCCCTGGTACTGGGGGACATCCGTGAGCGGCCTGCGGCTGACGGCGGACGGCGGGATGGAGTTCGGCCCGCTGGCCGGCGGCGGCCGGAGTTCCCGGTTCCGCGCGGAGCGGGACGGCAGCTGGACCGGGCTCGACGGCTACTTCGCGGGGGAGACACTGCGGGTCGTACGGCGAGAGGGCCGGGTGAGCCATCTGGACCTGGGGTCGTTCGTCTTCACCCGGCAGCCGTACGACCCGGAGGGGCCGGTTCCGGGTGGCGTGGACGAGGACGGCTGGCGGGGTATGTCCTAGCAGCCGGGGGGGCCACCGGGTGGGGCGCCGCGCGAAGTTGTCGGGGGCCACGGGGCGGTCTGCCGGGCGGTCCGGGCCGGGCGGTCCGCCGGAGGGGCCACCGCCTGGGACCGCAGGAGGGGCCGCCGGGATCCACCGGGCCGGCCTCCGTCCAGGCAGCCGGGGCCCACGGGGCGGTTCGCGCCGGGCGGTCCGCCGGAGGACCGCCGCCCGGGGCCGCTGGGGCCGCCGGAAGGGTCGCCGCGTGGAGCCCTCGCCGGCTCAGCCCGAGAGTTCCCGTTCCAGCGGTGTCCGGATACGCGGGGTGATCCGTGCGTTTCCCACCCAGTTCGCGAGCCGCGCCGCCTCCGCCTCGACCGCCCCGGTGGCCTCCTGTCCCGGATCCGTCAGGAGGCGCCACACCACTTCGCCGTCCGGGCGCTGCGCCCAGCCACCGATGATCCTTCCGTTCCACCACACGGTCGGGCCGATGTTGCCCGCGTAGTCGAAGAGCGCCGGGCGGTGTTCGGGGTCGAGATGGAAGGTGCGGTCGGCCCAGCCCATGGCGCTGGGGTCGAGACCGGGCAGCAGGGCCGCCCACGGTTCGGTGGGCGGCTCGGCGGCGGTGTCGCCCGGCGCGACGAAGCCCCGTGCCCCGTCGTCCAGGCCGACCTCCTCCGCGCCGATCGCCGCGAGCGCCCTGCGGGTGTCCGTCAGGGTCCACCCCGTCCACCACTTGAGGTCCGCATCGGTGGCCGGTCCGTACGACAGCAGCCAGCGGCGGGCCAGCGCGGCTCTGGCCTCGGGGACCGGGAGCGGCGGCCAGGAGGTTCCGGTCGTCCAGCGGAACTGGCTCGACGTCCAGGAGCCGCGCGGCCGGTCGCGGCGGATATGGCCGTCGGCGGCCAGCAGCCGGATGACCCGGGTGGTGACGCCCTGCACGGCCTCCCACTTCCGGCCCGGGGAGACAGTGATCTTCGTACGGAGTGCCGGGACCGCCGCGGAGAGCTCGCTGCCCGTGGAGGGGCCGCGATCGGCGAGCGCGGCCAGTGTCGCTGCCTCGGCACCGGCCAGCCAGCGCTCGTCCAGACCGCCGCCGTCCTCCGCGAGTTGCTTGATGAACGTTCTGCGCTCCTTGGCCGCGATGGCACGGGCCGTGGAGGCGTCGACGTACGGTGCCACATCCCGTGACATCGCGAAGAGGGTGTTGCGCAGCGAGAGCAGCCGGACCAGGGAGACCTCGTCGTACAGGGCGTGTTCGACGGCCGCAGGACCGGCGTCGGCCACTCGTGCGCCGACGGAGAGATAGACGGTCGCCGCGTCGGTGGCATGCAGGGCGACGACCGCGTCGGACGCCTCGACAGGCGTGGCGGCCCGCACGGAGGGCGCGAGCCGGTGGCGCCTGCCCAGGCGGACACGGCGCTCCTCATTGCTGATCCGGTGCATGACGGGGCCTCCCGCTCGGCGGGGTCGGTGGGGCGGGGCGGGGCCGGGCGGGGGCTGCGGAGCCTGGGTCTGCGGAGTCCGGGTCTGCAGGGTGTGGTTCCGGGGGCGCGGTTCTGCGGTCGGTGAGCGGGAACGTGGTCCGCGCCCCGGGTCAGAGCTGGAGCTTGAAGCCGAGGTGGCTCGCGGTGAAGCCGAGCCTCTCGTAGAAGCGGTGGGCGTCGGTCCGGGTGGCGTCCGAGGTCAGCTGGACCAACTGGCAGCCCTGGCTGCGGGATGTGCCGACGGCCCACTCGATGAGCTGGGTACCGAGGCCACTGCCGCGCTCGTCGCCGTGGATGCGTACACCTTCGATGATGGAGCGTGTGGCGCCCCGCCGGGAGAGCCCGGGGATCACGGTGAGCTGGAGGGTGCCGACGACCCGGCCCTCGCGCACCGCGACGACCAGGTGCTGTTGCGGGTCGGCGGCGATCCGCCGGTGCGCGGTGATGTACGGGCCGAGGTCGTCCGGGGACTCGCGCTGGGCGCCGAGCGGGTCGTCGGCCAGCATCGCCACGATCGCGGGGATGTCGTTCTCTTGCGCGGGGCGGATCTCCAGGTCGCTCATGGTGCGCAGAGTACGCGGGGCCGGGCGGGGCAGAGCGGCCGGGCGGGTCGGGCCGGTCCGGTGGGTCAGACCGGCTGGTGGAGTGTGTCCAGACCGCTCCGGGTGGGTCAGCCCGGTCCCTCCGGGTCGGTCAGGCCGGCTGCTGGAGTTCTTCGACCGCGCGTACCAGCGGGGCCGGCCGGGGGTCGGCTGCGGCCCGGTCGAGGCTCGGCAGGATAAGACACGGACCGACATACCCAGCGCTTGCAATTAAAACGCGTATGCAAGTATTGTTTCTGCATGTAAGGCGCTCGCGCAATTAAATGCCCGCGCCGGCGGACCGTGCCTCGTTCCCGGAAGGTGAAACCTCATGCCGCTCGCGCTGCTCGCCCTGGCCATGGGGGCGTTCGGTATCGGAACCACCGAGTTCGTGATCATGGGGCTGCTGCCGCAGGTCGCGGAGTCCTTCCAGGTCTCGATCCCCACGGCCGGGTTCTTGGTCACCGGTTATGCGCTGGGGGTGGTCGCCGGAGCCCCGCTGATGACCGCCCTGGGCACCCGGATCCCCCGCAAGAAGATGCTGATGCTGCTGATGGGGCTGTTCGTCATCGGCAACGTGGTCTCCGCGACCGCTCCGGTGTTCGGCGTGATGCTCGTCGGACGGATCGTCGCCTCGTTCGCCCACGGCGCGTTCTTCGGCATCGGATCGGTCGTGGCCGCCGGGCTGGTGGCACCGCGGAAGAAGGCGGGCGCCATCGCCATGATGTTCACCGGGCTGACCCTCGCCAATGTCGTCGGTGTGCCGTTGGGCACCCTCATCGGCCAGAACATCGGCTGGCGGCTGACGTTCCTGCTCGTCGCCGGGCTCGGTGTCGTCGGGCTGCTGGGAGTCACCAGGCTCGTACCGGAGCAGCCCAGGCCGGAAGGGGTCCGGCTGCGGCACGAGCTCGCCGCCTTCCGTAATGTGCAGGTGCTGCTCGCGATGGCGATGACCGTTCTCGGCTTCGGGGGAGTCTTCGCCGCCATCACCTACATCTCACCGATGATGACCGCCGTCGCCGGATTCTCCGAGGCCGGTGTCACCTGGCTGCTGGTGCTCTTCGGCCTCGGAATGGTCAGCGGCAATCTCATCGGCGGCCGCTTCGCCGACCGCGCGCTGATGCCGATGCTGTACGTGTCGCTGGGCGGACTGGCCCTGGTCCTGGCGCTGTTCACCTTCACCGCGCACGACCGGATCGCTTCGGCTGCCACGGTCTTCCTGATCGGCGGGCTCGGGTTCGCGACCGTTCCGCCGCTGCAGAAGCGGGTGCTCGACCACGCGTCGGGGGCGCCCACGCTGGCTTCCGCCGTCAACATCGGAGCCTTCAACCTCGGCAACGCGCTGTCCGCCTGGCTCGGTGGGATCGTCATCGCCGCCGGTCTCGGCTATACCGCGCCCAACTGGGTGGGTGCTGTCCTCGCCACATCCGCGCTGGTGCTCGCTCTTGTCTCCAGCGCGCTGGAGCGGCGGAACCGCTCCACGGAGCCGGCCGGAACCGCTCACCGGCTCGCTGCCGTTGGGGCATCGGCCGAACCGGCAGCCGAGGATGCACCGACAGCCCAGGCCGGATCGACAGCCCAGCGCGAACCGACGGCCCAGGCCGGGCGGGCACCGGAACGCCCCGCGCGTCGGTGACTTCCGCCCGTCCTTCAGCCCACCGCCCGTCCTTCAGCCCACCGGCCGGACGTCAGCCTGCCCGCGGACGTCAGCGCATCGCGCTCAGCCTGCCGCGACCGTCAGCGGCGTGAAGCGGCGGGTCCAGTCGCCCGGCAGGTCCGGGATGCCCAGCGTCATCACGGTGTTGAAGCTCGCCGACGCCATTCCGCCGGCCTTGACCCAGTCGAGCAGCTCCGCATGGCGTACGTCGATATCGGCCCGCAGCGGCTGGTCCGTGCCCGCCGCGAGTGAGGCGATCAGAGCCTGCGCGGTCGCCGTGTCGCGGGCGATCAGCGGGCCGACCACCTGGCTGTCCGTGCTGGGCCAGGCCGCCGTGTAGCCGGTGATGCCATCGGCGTCCTCCGCGACGCGCAGCTGATCGGCGAAGGCAGGCAGCCGCGTGATCATGTGGGTGCGGTCCTCGCCGAAGACCTCGTTGTCCAGGCGCAGGATCCCGGGCAGATCACTGGCTGTTGCCCGGCGGGTGGCCACGGCCGGTGCCGTGGTCGGCGGCTGGAAGGGGCCACGGACCATCTCGGCCTCGCCCACCGCCTGGAAGCCGAGCTTCTCGTAGAGCGGGCGGCCGAGCGTGGTGGCGTGCAGAGTGAGCGGGATGCCGTCGAACTCGTCGATCACATGGCGCATCATCCGCTTCCCTGCCCCTTGCCGCTCGTAGGCGTCGGCGACCAGGAGCATGCCGATCGCGGCCAGGCCCGAACCGTACGCGGTGACCACACAGGCCGTTGCCAGCCCGCTGCCGCCGGGGTCGTCGATTCCGTAACCCGTCCCGGCTGTGAGCAGGAGCCCCCACTTGTGATCGTCGCGCGGCCAGCCCCGGCTCTCGGAGAGGCCGGTGCAGGCGGGGAGGTCACCGATGGTCAGGCGGCGGATCGGCAGGGGGTCGAGGGGTGAGGGCATGGTGATCAGGCTCGCTGATGGGCGTGTACGGCGTCCACCGCTTTCCGTGATGTTCATGAGCGCGTACGGCGTCCACCGCTCTCCGGGATGTTCTCCGTTGGTTCCGATGCTCCTTCTGATACGCCCGGCCGCGTGCGGTCAGGCCCCACGGTTTCAGTACCGAGACGGCGACATGGACCACCAGCGAGCCCCGGCGCAAGGAGCGGGTCAGCGGTTTCACGTGAAACACGGTGCATCCGGGTCTCTGGCGTCCGGCGGGGGGAGCAAGTGGCTGTACTAGCCTCGGCGTACATGACGCGGCTGCATCTCTTCGACCTGGACGGCACCCTCATCCGCGGTTCGGCCGCGCCGGTGGAGATATCCCGGCAATTGGGGCTGCTGGAAGAGATCGGTGTGCTGGAGCGGGACCTGGTCTCGGGGCGGATCGGCTCACCGGAGTACGCGGTGGGAGTGCACGCTCTCTGGTCAGGGCTCACCACCGACCATGTGACGGCCGCTTTCGACGCCGCACCATGGCTCGCCGGGATCCAGGAGGTCTGGCGGGACATCCGGGAGCGCGGCGACTACTGCGCGGTCATTTCGCTCTCGCCGTCGTTCTTCGTGGAGCGGCTGCTCGGCTGGGGTGCCCACGCGGCCTACGGCTCGCGCTTCCCGGAGGTTCCGTTCAGCCGGCCGGTGGACCCCTCGGGGATTCTCAGCGCAGCCGCCAAGGTCCGGATCGCGGACCAGCTCTGTACGGAGTTCGCCGTGGGGCGGGCCGACTGTGTGGCCTACGGGGACTCGATGTCGGACGTGGATCTCTTCGGAGCGGTGTCGCGGTCTGTCGCGGTCAACGCGGACGGTCATCTGGCGGGGCTGGCCACGCACCGCTATGAGGGCGGCGATCTGCGCGAGGCCTATGCGCTCGTAGCCGCGACCGGCGCAGGCTGAGCGATCCTTCCGCCCCTCACCCCAGGTCTGCGGCCTGGAGCGCCAGGACCCCTTCGATGTTCCCGTCGAGATAGTGCCGCAGGGAGAGCGGAACCAGGTGCACGGCCGCGATCCCGACCCGGCTGAAGGGCACCCGGACGATTTCGTACTCGCCGCAGGGCTCCTCGATCTCGGGTCCGTGCCGCAGGGCGGTATCCATGGAGGCCAGTCGGCAGACGAAGAAGTGCTGCACCTTCACCCCGGCCACCCCGCCGTCGTCCGGGATGTGCTCGATGGTGTCGACGAAGCAGGGCACCACATCGGTGATCTTGGCGCCGAGCTCTTCGTCGACCTCGCGGTGCAGGGCTTCGACCACGGTGGAGTCCTCTGCCTCCACTCCGCCGCCGGGCGTGACCCAGTACGGTTCCACGCCGGGCTTGGTCCGCTTGATGAGGATCAGATGGTCGCCGTCGAGGAGCACGGCGCGGGCGGTGCGCTTGACCACTGGACGTTCGGTCATGGAAGGAGAGTGGCCCGTGAAACCGGTTCCGAAACGCATCACCGGCCCCGGGACCTTTCCTCAGGACCAGTCGGAGGCTGCCCGCAGCAGCCACTCCTGGGCCCGGGCGATGTGCGGAAGCGCGAGCGTTCCGCTGCGTACGGCCAGGAAGTAGGTACGCAGCGGTGGCACCGGCGGATCCAGCAGCGCCACCACCTCTCCCCGCTCCAGGGTGTCCTCGCACAGATAGCGCGGCAGTACGGCGAGCCCGGCGCCTGCGACCACGGCCTGCTGGACGGCCCACAGGTCCGGTGCGACGACCGCGGCGGTCTCGGCGGGGTGGGTGTCGAAGACGGCGCTCCAGTAGCGGGAGACGAACGGCAGTGACTCATGGACCTCCACCACGGGCAGGTCCTTCAGCACGGAGGGCCCCTGGCGCCGCAGGGTGCCCGGTCCGATCCGGGCGGCCCAGCGGGGGGAGGCGACCAGGACGTGTTCCTCGTCGCAGAGCGCGGTCGCGGTCAGGAGTTCACCGCGGGGCCGCGCCGTGGTGATGGCGAGATCGTGGTGCCCGGCGCCGAGCCCGTCCAGGGTCTCCTCGGTGTTGCCGAACGAGACGCGCAGTGCGATGCCCTGCGGTATCAGCGAGGTGAGCGCGGGCAGGGCGCGCGCCGCGGTGAACTCCGGCGGCCCCGCCAGATGCAGGGTGCGGATGCCGGTCTCCTCGTCGATGCCCGCCTCGGCGATCTCGACAAGCGCGTCCAGATGCGGCGCCGCGCGGTGAGCGAGCTCGTCCCCGATGGTGGTCGGGGTGACGCCGCGGGCCCGGCGCAGGAAGAGCGGGCGTCCCAGCTGGCGCTCCAGGGTGCGTATCTGGCTGGTCACCGCGGGCTGTGAGAGCCCCAGCAGTGCAGCGGCGCGGGTGAAGGATCCGGCCCGGTGCACGGTGACGAAGGTGCGGAGCAGGGCCAGATCCATGTCCGTACCGTCCCGTTCCGACCGTGGCGAAGGCGTCCCGTCCCCGGGCAGAACTATAAATAAGTCGATAGGTCTCTGCCGCTACTGTGATTGGACACTGACGCAGAGTCAACTAGCCTTGTGGAAGCGGTTCTTCGCGCGTTGAACGGGGAACCGGGACGGTCCGAGCCATGAGGGGGGAGGCTCGGACCGTCCGCAGCACGGATGCGGCGCCACCCGCGGTGGCGCCCCGCCATCCGCTGTCGGCGCCGCTGCTTCTGCGGCTACCGCTCCCGCGCCGCCTCGTCCAGGGCCCTCAAGACGTCCGCCACCAGATCAGCGGTGTCCTCGACGCCCGCGGAGAAGCGGATGAATCCTTCCGGTACGGCGTCTCCGCCCCAGCGCCCACGGCGCTCGGCGGTGGAGCGGACACTGCCGAAACTGGTCGCGTCGTCGGCCAGCTCCAGTGCGTCGAGGAAGCGTTCCGCATGGTCGCGGCCGGGCAGTACGAACGAGACCACGCAGCCGAAACGGCGCATCTGGGCCGCAGCCGTGACGTACGAGGGGTCCGACGGCAGCCCGGGGTGGCGCAGCCCCTCGATCTCCGGCCGCCCCGCCAGTGCCTCGGCGAGCGCGAGGGCGTTCGCCGACTGTCGGTCGGCGCGCAACTGGATCGTGGCGAGCGAGCGGTGTGCGAGCCAGGCCTCCATCGGCCCCGGGATCGCTCCGGCCACCTTGCGCCACTTCCGTACCCGCCCCGCGAGTTCGGTGTCCCGGCAGGTGACATAGCCGAGCAGGATGTCGCCGTGCCCGGTGAGTCCCTTGGTGCCGCTGGCCACGGAGAAGTCCGCGCCGAGGTCGAGGGGCCGCTGCCCGAGCGGGGTCGCGAGGGTGTTGTCGACCGCCACCAGCGTCCCGCCGGCATGCGCGGCAGCCGCGAGGCGCCGTACGTCGCACACGTCCAGGCCGGGGTTGGACGGGGTCTCGATCCACAGCAGCCGGGCGCCGGCCAGGGCGGTCAGCTGTGCGTCGCCCCCGGTCGGCGCGGTCCGGACTTCGACGCCGTACGCCTCCAACTGCTCCCTGACCAGCGGCAGCGCCTGGTATCCGTCGTCGGGCAGCACCACCGTGTCGCCCGCGCGGGCCTGGGAGAGCAGGACCGCCGATACGGCCGCCATGCCGGAGGCGAAGGTGACCGTCTCGGCCGGCTCGTCAGGTGACTCCAGCTCGCTGATGGCTGCTTCGAGACGGGTCCAGGTCGGATTGGTGTCGCGGCCGTACGTATAGGGCCCGGTGGGCTCGCCCGGCAGGTGGTAGTGGGCGGCGAAGACCGGCCCCGGCAGGGTCGGTTCGTACTTCACCGGTACGGGCAGACCGGCCCGCACCGCCCGGGTTCCGTCTCCGGTGGCTGCGCTGGGTGTGTTCATGGCAGGGGTACTCATAAGGGGCTCAGTCCTCGTCGGGCATGACGATGTTCAGGGCCCAGGAGACGACCGAGATGATCAGTCCGCCGATCACGGCGGTCCAGAAGCCGTGCACGTGGAAGGAGAGGTCGAGCTTTCCGGACAGCCAGGAAGTCAGCAGCAGCATCAGGGCGTTGATCACCAGGGTGATCAGCCCCAGCGTGAGAATGAACAACGGGAAGGCGATCAGCTTCACGACGGGCTTGACGACAAAGTTCACCAGGCCGAAGACCAGCGCGACGAGGATCAGGGTGAGCGCCTTGCGGCCGGTCGAGTCACCGCTGAGCGTGATGTCCTGGAGGAGCCAGATGGCTACGAAGAGTGCTGCCGCGTTGGCAACCGTCTTGACTACAAAATTCTTCATGTGTCTGATCGTGGCAGACACGATCGGTACGAGTGCAGGGGCTGACGAGCGATGAAAGCATTCCGGCTGGATGAACTGGAGGCGGAGCGCGCTGCCAACGACGGCGCCTACCTGCAGTTTCTTCGCGAACGGAACATGTCGGTGGGGCTCTACGCGCTGGACGCGGGAGCCACCGACCGCCAGCAGCCGCACGGCCAGGACGAGGTGTACTTCGTGGTGAGCGGACGGGCCTCGATCACCGTCGGTACCGAGACGACCGAGGTCGCCCGCGGCGGGGTGGTGTACGTCCCGGCGGGGGTGGCGCACAAGTTCCACCACATCTCCGAGGACCTGCGGGTCCTGGTGGTCTTCTCACCGCCCGAGAGCTGACGCGCGGGGCTCCGGGCCCGGATTCCGGGACTCGGCCCCCGAGCCCCGGACTCCTGGGCCCCTGGTGTCCCGTAGGGGGCGGATCAGGGGATTCCAAGGGCTCCACGGCCGCCACCGGCCACCCCGGCGCCTTTAGCATCGACAGCAGAGCACCCGGAGTGGCCGGCGTGGTCCAGGAAGATCCAGGAAGAGGTAAGGACGATGGCGGTCCGAGAGATTTTCGCGGGAATGCCGTGGTGGGTGAAGTGGGTCGCGGTGCCCGTCCTCGTGCTGATCGTGTTCGGCGGCCTCATCGCGACCGTCATCGGCTTCGTGATCGGGCTGCTCTTCAAGGCCCTGCTCCTGGTGGCGCTCGTCGCCGGACTGATCTACGTCGTACGCAAGTTCACCTCGTCGTCATCCTCGCGGAACGACTGGTAACACCGCGCTGCACAAGCACCGGGCCGCACCGCACGAGCACCGCTCGCGGAACGGCCGGCCCGGACTGGTGTACTCGTGCGGCCGTTAACCCTGCGGAGGGACGGGGCGGCAAATCCCCACGCCCGGACGGAGGCTGTGGCTACAGTGAGAAATCCTTGCCGCCTCCTCGGGAATCCGGCCTGAAAGGGCGCTGACCAGCAGATTGTGCGCGGCGGGACCCATGAGGGGTGAGCCCTCACGGGTACGGGACCCACCGTCGGCATGCTGGGGGTGACTCTTTGGCCACAGCACCTCACACCGCTGCGCCGACTTTGATCGGCTCGGTGCAGCGCGCGCTCAGACTGCTGGAGGAGGTCAGCTCCCACAGCGGTGGGGCCCCCGCGAAACAGCTGGCCAGGGAGGCGGGTCTTCCCCTTCCGACCGCCTACCACCTGTTGCGCACCCTGGCCCATGAGGGCTATGTGCGCCGGGAGAACGGTGTGTTCGTGCCCGGGGCCGCCGCAGAGCGGCTGGCCGGCCGCTGCGCCGCACGGAACCGGCGCGCCACGCTGATCGAATCACTGAATTCCTGGCGGGACGCGCTCGGGGTTCCGGTCTATTTTGCGGCGTACCGCGAGGGTGAGATCGACCTGCTCGCGGTCGCCGACACTCCCGCTGCGCCGGCCGTCGATGAGTGGGCGGATTTCCGTCAAACCGGTCATGCACACGCCCTCGGCCAGTGCCTCCTGAGCCAGCTCGATGAAGCCTCCCGCGAAGATCACCTGGACCGCCATCCGGTACGTTCGCTGACCCGCTATTCCGTGCGGGACCGGTGCGTCTTCCTGCGGAGACTGGCTGCGGCCGAGCGGATACAACCGGTGGTCGAGCGGCAGGAGTACGCCATCGGAACCGTCTGCGCGGCCGTCCCGGTCACGGTCGGTCCAGTGGCTGCGGCAATGGCTGTTTCCGGCCCCGTACACCAGCAAGTCAAGTTGCTCTCCGCAGTCAAAACGTTACGCTCCGAACTGATGCCTCTGCTCGATTCACTTGCGTTCTCTATCAGTATCTGAAATATCACTCCTTGTGATCTGTTTGCGCTTACAGCACGATTACGTCAAGAGGGCCTGGACGCACATTCCCGGCCAACTTGTGAACCAACACGGCGTCTACTGCGGGGTAGGGACATGCGCGAATCGGTCCAGGCAGAGGTCATGATGAGCTTCCTCGTCTCCGAGGAGCTCTCCTTCCGTATCCCGGTGGAGCTGTGCTACGAGGTGAGTGATCCGTACGCGGTCCGGATGACCTTCCACCTTCCCGGGGACGCGCCGGTGACCTGGACGTTCGGCCGCGAGCTGCTTCTCGACGGGATCAACGCCCCGACGGGGGACGGCGATGTGCACATCGCGCCGAGCGACCCGTCAGGGCTGGCCGACGTCCATCTGCGCCTCCAGGTCGGCGCGGACCGCGCGCTGTTCCGGGCGGGCAGCGCCCCGCTGATCGCCTTCCTGGACCGTACCGACAAGATCGTCCCGCTCGGTGAGGAGCGCAGCCTGGGCGACTTCGACGGGCATCTGGAGGCGGCGCTCGGGCGGATCCTCGCGGAGGAGAACGCGGGTTGAGACCGGCGCACCGGCTGATCAGCGCCTGCGACGGCGGCCCCGGCCGCCCCGGGCGCGGCCCGCTCCGGTGAGCGTCAGCGCCGTCCCACCGCCCGCCGCGCCCCCGGACGCCACGCCCGTACGGTCGGCCGAGACCACGAGCGCGGCGAGCGCCGTGGTCACCGGCACCGAGGCGACCAGGCCGATCGACCCCACCAGGGTCCGTACGATCTCCTCCGCGACCAGCTCCGAGTTGGCCACCGTCCCCACGCCGCTCTGCGCGATCGAGAAGAGCAGCAGCAGGGGCAGCGCCGCGCCCGCGTAGGCGAGCACCAGCGTGTTGACCACGGACGCGATGTGGTCGCGGCCGATCCGGATACCCGCGCGGTAGAGCCCACGGGCCCCCATCGTGGGGTCGGCCTGGTGGAGTTCCCAGACGGCCGAGGTCTGGGTGACCGTCACGTCGTCCAGCACCCCCAGCGATCCGATGATGACGCTCGCCAGCAGCAGCCCGCTCATGTCGATGTGCGGGTAGAGGCCATGGATCAGTCCGGTGCTGTCGTCGGTGTTGCCGGTCAGGCTCGCCCAGCCGATGAAGAGCGAACCGAGCAGCCCGATCAGTATCAGCGAGATCAGCGTGCCGATGACGGCGACCGAGGTCCGCGCTGTCAGGCCGTGGCAGGTGTAGAGCGCGATCAGCATGATGGCGCTCGCCCCGATCACCGCCACGACCAGCGGATTCGACCCGTGCAGAATCGCGGGCAGGATGAACAGCGTCAGCACGGCGAAGCTGACGGCCAGTGCCACCAGCGCCATCAGCCCCCGCAGCCGGCCCACCGCGACCACCACCAGCGCGAAGACTCCGGCGAGCAGCACCATCGGGAACTTCCGGTCCACATCGGAGACCGAGTACTGCAGGTCGCGCGGTGCGTCGGGGGCGTATGCCACGATCACGCCCTGCCCCCGGCGCAACTGGCGCGGGGAGTCCGGCTGGACGACCTCGGTGAAGGTGCGGCCCTTGTCCTTGCCGCTCGACACCTCGATCTTCGCCTTCTTGCACCGGGCGCCCGGCGATGCCGCACCGCCGCCGGAGCCCGGCGACGCGACGCCCCCGGCCGCACCGCCGCCCCCGGCCGTGCCCCCGCCGCCCGTCGACGACTGACTGGCGTGCAGATCCGCACAGTTGACCGCAGTGATCTCCACCACTGAGCCCTGCTGTGTCTGCCGGTCGAACCCGACTCCGCTGCGGGCATGGTGCGGCGCCCCGCCCGGCCAGAGGGCCACGAGACCGACAACCACCGCCGTGGCGAAAGGAATCAGCACCGCCGCGATGACCTTGCGCAGATGCCGGGAGACGGGCGCCGCGGGGCCGTGGCTGTGCGTATGGACGTGCTCGCCGGGGGGCGGTTCGGTCAGTGCTGTCACCGCCCGATCATCGCAAGAACGGGGAGGCCCTCTGTTCAGCGTGCGGCCCAGGGCGTTAGCGTGGAGGCACCTTTGCACACGCGGGAGCTCGGAGCACCGGGCTGAGAGGGCGCTGACCAGCAGTCTGCTGGGGAGCTGCGCCGACCGCCGAACCTGTTACCGGGTAATGCCGGCGTAGGGAGTAGGTCTCATGACCACAGTGGACGCACACACGCCTGCCACCGACCAGAACGAGCGCAAGCCGGGCTGGCACAAGGGATATGTCGCGGGCCCCGAGGGCTCACGCGCGGACCTCAGGGTGCCGGTCAGGCAGGTGCACCTCACCAACGGGCAGGACGTGGCGCTGTACGACACGTCGGGCCCGTACACCGACCCCACCGTCGAGACCGATGTACGGCGCGGGCTCGCCCCGCTCCGGGAGAACTGGATCATCGGCCGCGGCGACACCGAGGAGTACACGGGCCGACCGGCCCGTCCCGAGGACGACGGGATCAAGCACACATCGCCGCGCGGCGGACTCCGTAACCTCGACGCGGTCTTCCCCGGCCGTCCCCGCCAGCCCAGGAGGGGGCGCGAGGGGCGTGCGGTGAGCCAGCTCGCGTACGCCGTGCGCGGGGAGATCACTCCGGAGATGGAGTACGTCGCGATCCGGGAGAACGTCTCCCCCGAGGTCGTACGGGAGGAGATCGCCGCGGGTCGGGCTGTTCTGCCGGCCAACGTCAACCACCCGGAGATCGAGCCGATGATCATCGGGAAACGGTTCCTGGTGAAGGTCAACGCCAACATCGGGAACTCCGCGGTCACTTCCTCCATCGAGGAGGAGGTGGACAAGATGACCTGGGCCACCAAGTGGGGCGCCGACACGGTCATGGACCTGTCCACCGGGCGCAATATCCACACCACCCGCGAGTGGGTGCTGCGCAACTCGCCCGTCCCGATCGGCACGGTGCCGCTCTACCAGGCCCTGGAGAAGGTCGACGGCCAGGCCGAGGAGCTGACCTGGGAGATCTACAAGGACACCGTCATCGAACAGGCCGAACAGGGCGTCGACTACATGACGGTGCACGCCGGCGTGCTGCTGCGGTATGTGCCGCTCACCGCGCGCCGCAAGACCGGCATCGTCTCGCGCGGCGGCTCGATCATGGCCGCGTGGTGCCTGGCGCACCACAAGGAGTCCTTCCTGTACGAGCACTTCGAGGAGCTCTCCGCCATTCTGGCCTCCTACGACGTCACCTATTCGCTGGGCGACGGGCTGCGGCCCGGGTCGATCGCGGACGCCAACGACGAGGCGCAGTTCGCGGAGTTGCGCACCCTCGGGGAACTCAACACGATCGCCAAACGTCATGGTGTACAGACGATGATCGAGGGCCCCGGGCACGTCCCGATGCACAAGATCAAGGAGAACGTCGACCTCCAGCAGGAGATCTGCGAGGAGGCTCCCTTCTACACGCTCGGCCCGCTCACCACGGACGTGGCCCCGGCGTACGACCACATCACCTCCGGTATCGGTGCGGCGATGATCGCCTGGTGGGGCACGGCCATGCTCTGCTATGTCACGCCCAAGGAGCACCTGGGACTGCCCAACCGGGACGACGTGAAGACCGGCGTGATCACCTACAAGATCGCGGCCCATGCGGCGGATCTCGCGAAGGGGCATCCGGATGCGCAGAAGTGGGACGACGCGCTCTCGGACGCACGCTTCGAGTTCCGCTGGGAGGACCAGTTCAATCTGGCTCTCGACCCCGATACGGCAAGGGAGTTCCACGATGAGACGCTGCCGGCCGAGCCGGCTAAGACCGCGCACTTCTGTTCCATGTGCGGGCCGAAGTTCTGCTCGATGAAGATCTCCCAGGACATCCGCCGCGAACACGGCGGAAGCCGGCAGGAGATCGAGGCGGGGATGGCGGAGAAGTCGAAGGAGTTCGCCGCGAGCGGCAACAGGGTGTACCTGCCGCTCGCCGACTGAACTCGCCGACTGAAACTCGCCGAACTGACCTCACCGGCTGATCTCAGTGAACCGACCTCGTCGGGGGGGCGGGCCCCGGGGGGGTGGGGGGGGCGCGCGGGGCGGAGCGCGCGGCGGGGCGGCG
>NZ_JBHYWP010000002.1:127378-155272 GCF_042751845.1 Streptomyces sp. NPDC059398
CCCGCGGGCTGTCTGGGGCCCAACACCTATTTATAAGATGGACTTAAGTCCCCCTGGTATACCGCGCGCGGGCCGCGCCCCCCCCCGGACCGGTGTCACTCCGGCCGGTGGTCCGGGCCGCCGAAGTCCGGGCTCGTGAAATCCGGGCTGGTGAAACTGGGGCGCTCGGAGGCCGCCGTCTCACCCTGGTCCGGGCTGTCGAAGTCGGGACGGCTGTAGCCGAGGCTCGGTATGCGGCCGGCCGGCCGGTACGGGGCGGCGGCCGTCGGACCGGCGCCCGGGTCGGTGAGCGCGGCGCTCAGGAACGGGACGATGCCCCGTTCCAGCAGGGCATGGCGCCAGGCTTCGCGGGCGCGGGCGACCTCCTCGGAGAGCTCGTCGTCGCCCTCCTCCGGCTCGGCGTGCACCTCGTTCGAGCCGTTGCGCAGCGCCGTCAGGAGGAGCCCGACCGCGGCGGCCAGGATGGCCGCGGCGGTGAGTGCCGCGAAGAACCAGCCCGCGGTGACCATGGTGTTGCCGAAGGCGGGCGCCGGATCGAGCGCCTTGAGCAGATAGCCCACCAGCAGGAAGATCAGGGCGGCGGTGCCCGCGAGCACCGGGGCCAGCACGGCCAGCACGGCGGCGAGCCCCGCGCCCGTACGGCCGCCGCCTCTGACGGGCGCGAGGACGGAGGCGCGCATCGAGTCCGGTGCGGGCGCGCGGAGTTCGGCGCGTACCTTCACGAAGTGTTCGTACTCGGCTGCCGCGGCCGCGGTGACCAGGCTGTCCGCGTCGAGCACCATGGTGCGCAGCTGCTCGCTGTTGAGCCGCTGCCCCAGCTCGGCCAGATCCGGTCGGTCGGGCGCGGTGCGCAGTGCGTCGTCGAGGAGCCGCTCGAACTCCGGACGGTCCTCTGTCAGCAGGTGCGAAGCGCTGTTCATGTGCATCCCCCGATGCTCCGTCGGGCCGTACCGCCTGCCTTCCGACGGGCAGTTGGGCGTAAACGGAGGAGAGCCTGCTACGGATAACCCGATGGTAGAGCTGTTATGGCACGGGGTAACAGAGGGTTTCCGGAAATCGCCTCCGGGGGCGCGGTTCAGTTCGGCAGCGGCAACTGCACCACGAGGAGCTTTCCGGCCATGGTCACGCCGCCGTCCATGGCGACGGCGAGCCCGTCCGCGTACACGTGCGGGCCTTCGATGACGGTGCGCGGACTGTCCTCGCCGTCCTCGGCCCCGACCTCGCCGAGCAGATAGGGGATGGGGCTGTGGCCGTGGACGATGCGGTGGCCGCCGAAGACGCCGAGGAGTTCCTGCACGGCCTGCGGACCCGAATCGTCGCGGAACGCGAAGCGCTTGGTGAACTTGCGGAAGAGGTCCCAGCATTCGTCGGCATCGTTACGGGTGAGCGTCTCGCGGACGGTGTCGTTGACCGCTTCCAGTGAATCGCCGTAGTCGAGATAGGCGGTGGTGTCCGAGTGCACCAGGAGGTGGTCGTCCTCCAGCTCCATGGCGTCCAGCCGCGACATCCACTGGAGGTGGACGTCCTGCAGCCGGTCCATGTCGGCCTTCTGGCCGCCGTTGAGCAGCCAGGCGGCCTGGAAGGTCGCGGTGCCAGCACCGGAGTTGACCGGGGTGTCGCCGAAGCGCTTGGCGCCGATGAGCAGCAGCTCGTGGTTGCCCATGAGGGCCTTGCAGTAGCCCCCGGCGGCCGCGGCCTCGGCGGACAGCCGCATCACCAGGTCGATGACGCCGATGCCGTCGGGGCCGCGGTCGGTGAAGTCGCCGAGGAACCAGAGACGGGCGTTGCCCGCCGCCCAGCTGCCCTCGGTGTCGATGAGCCCCTGGGCGCACAGCGCGGCCAGGAGCTCGTCGAGGTATCCGTGGACGTCGCCGACGACGAAGAGCGGGCCGAGTCCCGCCTCGCCCTCCGCGGGCAGAGGGTCGGGCGCGGTCCGTACGACGACCGTGTCACCGGGCCCGGCGCGGTGGACGACAGGGAGGTCGCGCTGGGTCGGCGTGTAGCCGTCCGGCTCCTCGCCCTCGGTGTACGGCGGCGCCTTCTCGGCATCGTGGACGTGCTCGGACGCGGGCAGCGGCGGTACGCGGAAGTCCCGCACTGTCGCCGTCCGCATCGCGGGTTCCAGACCGGCCCCCTGAGTCATCGACCCCTCCACCACCGTCGCGCGCCGTGCACCGGTCGGACCTGCCTGGTCGGGGGGCCCGCGGTGTCGTGCGCCCATCATAGGAATGCGACTGGCACTCTGTGACGCACCAGGGGTGCTGAATCCGGATGACCTGCCGCCCGGCCACCCGTTTCGTCCCTATACGGGCGGTCAGTCCGGTGACGGGGAGCGGGGCGCACTCACCGTGGTGCGCGGCGGGCGGCGCTGGGACGAGGTACGGACGATGAGTTCGGTCGGCATCACCTGCTCGACCGGCTGGTCGTCGTTGACGCCTTCGATGGCATCGATGAGTAACTGGATGACGGCCGTACCGATCCGGCGGGGCTTGAGCGAGAGGGTCGTGATGGGCGGCTCCGTGCTCGCGTACACGGTGGACTCACTGCAGCAGACCAGCAGCAGATCCTCCGGGACACGCAGCCCGTACCGCCGTGCTGCCGCGAGGAGATCGGTGCCGTTGGGGTCGAAGAGCCCGTAGACGGCGTCCGGGCGGTCCGGGCGGGCGAGCAGCCGGTCCGCGGCCACGGCTCCGGCGCACGGGTCGTGGGCCGGGTAGGACTCGTACACCGGATCCTGTCCGACCCGTTCGCACCAGCGCAGATACGCGGTGGTGGAGAGCCGGGTGTACGTGTCCGTCGTGGTGCCGGTCAGCAGGCCGATGCGGCGGGCCCCGGCGGCGGCGAGATGGTCGAGCAGATCGAGGACCGCGGCCTCGTGGTCGTTGTCGACCCAGGCCGTGACGGGCAGGGTGCCCGCGGGGCGCCCGTCGGACACGACGGGGAGCCCCTGGCGTACGAGTTCGGTGACGACCGGGTCGTGGTCCGAGGGGTCGATGACCACGGTGCCGTCGAGGGCGACGTTCGACCAGACGTCGACGGCGCTGTGGCGTGAGGTCGCGGGGAGGATGACGAGGGCGTAGCCGCGTGCGAGCGCGGCGGAGGTGGCGGCTCTGGCCATCTCGGCGAAGTACGCGAATTCGGTGAAGGTGAAAGGTTCATCCCCGTACGTGGTGACGGTCAGGCCGATGAGGCCGGACTTTCCGGTACGGAGCGTTCGGGCCGCGGCGGAAGGGCGGTAGCCCAGCCGGTCGGCGACCTCGCGGACATGGCGGCGGGTGGCGTCCGGGAGCCTGCCCTTGCCGTTGAGCGCGTCGGAGACGGTCGTGATGGAGACACCGGCCGCGGCGGCCACGTCCCGGATGCCCGCTCGTCCTTGCCGGTTGGCCCTGCGAGTCTCCGCCCGGCTCACCTGGTGCTTCCCTGCTGCTGTCATGGCGAGCCGATAGTAGGTGGATGAGGGGCGGTCGAGCTGAGCGCATATGCACACGTTGACAGGCACGTTTCTGCATGATCATTAAGCATCAATCACCTTTGAATACAGGGGGTTTGGGGGTCCTGTCAAAGGAGTCTCGGGTGACGGTGGGCATGTGCCTGGCCCCTGGCCGATGTTGCGATGAGGTCTCAACTCACCTCTTCGGGGGACGCGCGCCACGGCGCGTGCCAGGGGCGTGCGCCAGGGGAGGTGATACGCCCCCCATCGGCGCCCGCCATTCGCACGGAGCGGCGCTCCTCATAGGGTGGACTCAACCGAGTCGAGGAGGACCCGCTGTGAGCCAGAAGAGCCCCAGGCTGCGCGCCGCACTGGACGGTATTCCCGCGTACGTTCCGGGCAGGCCGGCCGCCGCGGGCGGCCCGGTCGCCTACAAGCTGTCCTCCAACGAGAATCCCTATCCGCCGCTGCCGGGCGTGATGGAGAGCGCGATCGCCGCGGCCGGCACCTTCAACCGGTACCCGGACCTGGCGTGCACCGCCCTGCTGAACGAACTGGCCGGGCGTTTCGGGGTGCCGGTCTCGCATCTGGCGGCGGGCACCGGATCGGTCGGCGTCGCCCAGCAGCTGCTCCAGGTGACGTCGGGCCCCGGCGACGAGGTGATCTACGCCTGGCGGTCGTTCGAGGCGTACCCGATCATCACGCGCATCAGCGGGGCGACCGCGGTGCAGGTGCCGCTGGACTCGGGCGATGTGCACGATCTGGACGCGATGGCGGACGCGATCACCGAGCGGACCCGGATGATCTTCGTCTGCAACCCGAACAACCCGACCGGGACCGTGGTCCGCAGGGTCGCGCTGGAACGCTTCCTCGACCGGGTGCCGGCGGACGTCCTGGTGGTCCTGGACGAGGCGTACCGGGAGTTCAACCGGGACACCGATGTGCCCGACGGTATCGAGCTGTACCGGGACCGGCCCAATGTGGCGGTGCTGCGCACCTTCTCCAAGGCGTACGGGCTGGCCGGGCTGCGGGTCGGCTTCGCCATCGCTCATGAGCCGGTCGCCACCGCGCTGCGCAAGACGGCGGTGCCCTTCGGGGTGAGCCAGCTGGCGCAGGACGCGGCGGTCGCGTCGCTGCGGGCCGAGGACGAGCTGCTGGGCCGGGTCGGCTCGCTGGTCACCGAGCGGGCGCGGGTGTACGAGGGGCTGGTCGGCCAGGGCTGGACGGTGCCGGAGACGCAGGCCAACTTCGTATGGCTGCGGCTGGGTGAGCGCACCGTCGACTTCGCCGCGGCCTGTGAGAGGGCCGGGGTGGTGGTGCGTCCCTTCGCGGGCGACGGCGTGCGGGTCTCCATCGGCGAGACCGAGGGCAACGACCTCTTCCTCCAGGCGGCTGCGGCCTTCCGCAAGGAGCTGTAGACCGCTTCCGCAGAGGGTCCGACCAGGGCGGGGTGCCGGATGGGTACCCCGCCTTCGTCATGCCCGAAGTGCTTTCGTAGTATTGCTTGTGAATGTGAACGCTTTCACAAGCGCGTCCTTTTTCTTCCGGCCTGTGTGGGACCAAAGGGACAGAAAGCCACTGTGACCCCGGCCACGTAAGGAGAGTGACGACGTGGAACTAGCTCTGTCGCCGGATACCCTGGCGCGCTGGCAGTTCGGGCTGACCACCGTCTACCACTACCTGTTCGTCCCCCTCACGATCTCCCTCGCCGCGATCACCGCGGGCTTCGAGACCGCCTGGGTACGGAAGGGCACGGAGAAGTACTTCCATGCCACGAAGTTCTGGGGGAAGCTCCTGCTGATCAACCTGGCCATCGGGGTCGCCACCGGCCTCGTCCAGGAGTTCCAGTTCGGGATGAACTGGTCGGACTACTCGAAGTTCGTCGGTGACGTCTTCGGGGCGCCGCTCGCGATGGAGGCGCTCATCGCCTTCTTCTTCGAGTCGACCTTCATCGGGCTGTGGATCTTCGGCTGGGACAAGCTGCCCAAGAAGCTCCACTGTGCCTGCATCTGGATGGTGGCGATCGGTACGACCTTCTCGGCGTACTTCATCCTGGCGGCCAACTCCTGGATGCAGCACCCGGTCGGGTACACCATCGACCGGGCCACCGGGGTCGCGCATCTCAACGACATCTGGGGCGTGCTCACCCAGAAGACCGCGCTGGTGGTCTTCACCCACACCATGACCTCGGCCTTCCTCACCGGCGGCGCCTTCGTCGTCGGGATCGCCAGCTACCACTTGTGGAAGATCAGGCGGGCCAGGGCCGCGGGGACCGCCACCGACACCAAGCGCACCCGCGTGATGCGGACCTCGCTGCGGATGGGGCTGGTGATGACGGTGACCGCCGGAATCCTCACCGCGCTCTCCGGCGACCAGCTGGGCAAGGTGATGTTCGAGCAGCAGCCCATGAAGATGGCCGCGGCCGAGGCGCTCTGGGAGACGGAGGCCCCCGCACCCTTCTCCATCTTCGCGGTGGGCAATGTGGGAGCCGGCCACAACTCGGTCGAGCTGTCCGTGCCGGGGGTCCTCTCCTTCCTCGCGCATGACGACTTCCACACCGCGGTGCCCGGCATCCATCAGACGGCGAAGGCCGAGGCGGCCAAGTACGGCGGGAGCCCCGACGACTATGTGCCCAACATCTTCGTCACCTTCTGGGGATTCCGGCTCATGATCGGAATCGGGCTCACCGCCTCGGTGGCCGCGGCTGCCGGACTCTGGCTGACGCGGAAGAAGAAGTGGCTGCTGCCGGAGCACCGGACGGGCGACGACGAGGCGCCCAAGCTGATGCTCACGGCAGGCCGGGAGCTGAACCCCTTCTTCACGAAGTGGGGCTGGCGCGTCGGTATGGCCTCCCTGGTCTTCCCGCTGATCGCCAACTCCATCGGCTGGGTCTTCACCGAGATGGGCCGGCAGCCCTGGGCCGTCTTCGGCCTCTTCAAGACCGCCGACTCCGTCTCCCCCGGTGTCTCCCGGACGGAGATGCTGATCTCGCTGATCGTCCTGATCACGCTGTACGCGATTCTCGGCTGGATCAATGTCCGGCTGATGAAGAAGTACGCGGTGATGGGGCCGGACACCGATGAGCAGCCGCCCGCCGAGGATCCAAGGCTGCGCGGCCCGTCAGGTGGGTCCGGCGGGTCTGGGGACCAGGACGCCGACGCCGACAAGCCCCTGACCTTCGCGTACTGAGAGGAGAGACGCCATGGGCCTCAACGACTTCTGGTTTCTGCTGATCGCCGTGTTGTGGACCGGCTACTTCTTCCTCGAAGGCTTCGACTTCGGGGTCGGTATCCTCACCCGGCTGCTGGCCAGGGACCGGCGCGAGCGCCGGGTGCTGATCAACATCATCGGTCCTGTCTGGGACGGGAACGAGGTGTGGCTGATCACCGCGGCAGGTGCGATGTTCGCCGCCTTCCCGGTCTGGTACGCCACCTTCTTCAGCGGCTTCTATCTGCTGCTCGTACTGATCCTGGTCCTGCTGATCGTGCGCGTCCTGTCCTTCGAGTACCGCCACAAGCGGTCCGAGGAGAGCTGGCAGCGCAACTGGGAGTGGGTGCTCTTCACCAGCTCGCTGCTGCTGCCGTTCCTCTGGGGGCTGATCTTCGCCAACATGGTCCACGGGGTGCCGGTCAACAGCCATCAGGACTACGCCGGTTCGTTCGGCGACCTGCTGAACGGTTACGGGATCCTCGGCGGCTTCGCCTTCACCGCGCTGTGCACCCTGCACGGAGCCGTCTTCACCGCTCTCAAGACGGTGGGCGACATCCGGCTGCGGGCACGGGCCCTCGCGGCCAAGGCCGCCGTGGTGACGGTGGTCCTCGCTGCGGCCTTCCTGATCTGGCTGCAGGCGGACCGCGGCGACGGGTCCACGCTGACCGCGCTCTGTGCGGCACTGGCCGCACTCGTCGTGGCATTCGTGATGAATGCCAGGGCCCGGGAGGGCTGGGCCTTCGCCTTCACAGGTGTGGCCATCGCGGCCACGGTGGCCGCGCTGTTCCTTTCGCTGGCACCGGAAGTGACGCCGTCCTCGCTGAACTCCGCCTGGAGTCTGACGATCGACAACGCGGCATCGGGCCATTACACGCTCAAGGTCATGACCTGGGTCGCGGGCATCATGACGCCGCTGGTCCTGCTCTACCAGGGCTGGACCTACTGGGTGTTCCGCAAGCGGCTGGGCACCCACCACATCGCCGATGCCCACTAGCGGAGGGTGTTTCACGTGAAACCGATCGATCCGCGTCTGCTCCGGTACGCCGGTGCCACCCGTCTCTTCCTGGGCGCCGTGGTGGTCCTCGGACTGGCCGGCGCGGGTCTGGTCGTGGCCCAGGCCATGCTGATCGCCGATGTGGTGGTGGGGGCGTTCCAGCGCGGTCTGGACGTACCGGGTCTGCGGACCACGCTGCTGCTGCTCGTGGCCGTGGCGCTGGGCCGCGGCCTGGTGGCCTGGCTCACCGAGCTGGCGGCGCACCGGGCCAGCGCCGCGGTCAAGTCCGAGCTGCGGCGCCGGCTGCTTGAGCGGTCCGCGGAGCTGGGGCCGCAGTGGCTCACCGGCCGGCGGACGGGGTCGCTGGTCGCGCTCGCCACCCGGGGCGTAGACGCCCTGGACGACTATTTCTCGCGCTATCTTCCGCAGCTGGGGCTCGCGGTGGTCGTGCCGGTGGCGGTGCTGGTCAGGGTCGTCACCGAGGACTGGGTGTCGGCGGCCGTCATCGTCGGGACGCTGCCGCTGATCCCGGTCTTCATGATGCTCATCGGCTGGGCCACCCAGGCCCGTATGGACCGTCAGTGGCGGCTGCTCTCCCGGCTGTCGGGACACTTCCTCGATGTGGTGGCCGGGCTGCCGACGCTGAAGGTGTTCGGACGGGCCAAGGCGCAGGCCGAGTCGATCAGGACCATCACGGACGAGTACCGGAAGGCGACGCTGAGGACGCTGCGGATCGCCTTCCTCTCGTCGTTCGCGCTGGAGCTGCTGGCGACTCTGTCGGTGGCGCTGGTCGCTGTCGGGATCGGGCTGCGGCTCGTCAGGGGGGAGCTGGACCTGTACACGGGTCTGGTGATCCTGGTGCTGGCGCCCGAGGCGTATCTGCCGCTGCGGCAGGTGGGCGCCCAATACCACGCGGCGGCCGAGGGGCTGTCGGCCGCCGAGGAGATCTTCGCGGTGCTGGAGACACCGCTTCCGGCGGGCGGGACGCACGAGGTCCCGGGTTCGCTGCGCCTGGAGCTGGACCGGGTGACGGTGCGCCACCCCGGCCGTTCGGAACCGTCGCTGGAGTCGGCCTCGCTGGTGGTCGAGGCCGGGGAGACGGTCGCGGTCACCGGACCGAGCGGGGCCGGGAAGTCGACGCTGCTCCATGTCCTCCTCGGCTTTGCGGCACCGGACGAGGGGCGGGTGCTCGTCGGGCCCGCCGCTGAGTCCCCTTCGGCGCCGGGCGGACCGGACGAGGGGCCGGGAGCCGCTGTTGAGCTGGCCTCGCTCTCCCCCGAGCGGTGGCGTGAGCAGATCGCCTGGGTACCGCAGCAGCCGTATCTCTTCGCGGGCACGATCGCGGAGAACGTACGCCTGGCCAGGCCCGACGCCGATGAGGCCGCGGTGCACGGGGCTCTGCGCGATGCCGGGGCGTACGGATTCGTCGCCGCGCTGCCGGACGGGGCCGACACGGTTCTCGGCGAGGGCGGTGCGGGCCTGTCGGCCGGACAGCGGCAACGGCTGGCACTGGCCAGGGCGTTCCTCGCCGACCGGCCGTTGCTGCTGCTCGATGAGCCGACGGCGGCCCTGGACGGTGAGACGGAGGCCGGCATCGTCGACGCGGTACGGCGGCTGGTGGCGGGCCGCACCGTGGTGCTCGTGGTGCACCGGCCGGCCCTGCTCGCTGTGGCCGACCGTGTGGTCGCTCTCCGGCCCGGTACGTCACCGGCTGCCCCGGCCGGCGGCGATGCTCTCCTGCCGCATGCCGCCGCCGTACCCGCACAGCGGGCGGAGCCGACGGCGGTGGAGGGGGCGGCCGAGGCCGTCACCGCGGGCCCGACCCGGTCCGGCCGGAGGAGCCCGCTGGCGCGGGTGCGGGAGGCCGCAGGTGCGATGCGGGGGCGGCTGTCGCTGGCCCTGTTGCTGGGAAGTCTCGCGCTGGGTTCGGCCATCGGGCTCATGGCGACATCGGGCTGGCTCATCTCGCGGGCCTCGCAGGAGCCGCCTGTGCTCTATCTGATGGTCGCGGTCACGGCAACGCGTGCCTTCGGGACCGGGCGGGCCGTCTTCCGCTATGCCGAGCGGCTGGTGTCGCACGACGCGGTGCTGCGGATGCTCGCCGGTCTGCGGGTCTCCGTCTACCGCGGGCTGGAGCGCGTCGCGCCCGCCGGACTGCGCCGGGTCAGGCACGGGGACCTGCTGTCACGGCTGGTCGCCGACGTGGACGCGCTACAGGACTACTGGCTGCGCTGGCTGCTTCCGGCTTCGGTCGCCGTGGTGGTGGGGGCGGTCACCATCGGGTTCACCGCCTGGCTGCTGCCCGCCGCCGGGGCGGTGCTCGCGGCGGGGTTGCTGGTCGCCGGGGTCGGGGTGCCCGCGCTGAGCGGCCTCTGCGCCCGGCGGGCCGAGCACCAACTGGCGCCCGCCCGCGGGGTGCTGGCCACCCGGGTCGTCGATCTGCTCCTGGGGACCGCTGAGCTGACGGTCGCCGGTGCGCTGCGCGGGCGGCTGGGCCGTACCGGAGACGCGGACCGGACGCTGACCCGGATCGCCGCACGGGGGGCTACCGCCACCGCACTCGGCGGCGGGCTCACCGCGCTCGTCTGCGGGCTGACCGTCGCCGCCGCCGCGTTCGTCGGGATCCCCGCCGTCCACGACGGCAGGCTCGCCGGGGTGGAGCTCGCGGTGGTGGTGCTGACTCCGCTGGCGGCCTTTGAGGCGGTCACCGGTCTGCCGCTCGCCGTGCAGTACCGGCAGCGGGTCAGAAGGAGCGCCGAGCGGGTGTACGAGGTGCTGGACGCGCCCGTCCCCGTACAGGAGCCGGCGCGTCCTGCGGCGCCCCGGTCGCCGTTCCCGTTGGAGGTGCGGGGTCTGACCGCGCGCCATGCGGGGCAGCGGGGGCACGCGCTCGACGGGATGGACCTCAGGCTCGAAGCGGGGCGACGGGTCGCCGTCGTCGGCCCTTCCGGGTCGGGCAAGACGACGCTCGCCCAGGTACTGCTGCGCTTCCTGGACGCGGAGGCGGGGACCTACACGCTCGGTGGGGTGGCCGCCGACGCGCTGGACGGTGACACGGTGCGCGGGTTCGTGGGGCTGTGCGCCCAGGACGCGCACATCTTCGACAGCTCCCTGCGGGAGAACCTCAGGCTGGCCCGCTCCGGCGCCTCGGACGGCGAACTGCGCCGGGCGCTCGCCGGGGCCCGGCTGCTGGACTGGGTGGACGGGCTGCCCGAGGGGCTCGACACTCCGGTGGGGGAGCACGGCGCGAGGCTCTCCGGCGGGCAGCGGCAGCGGCTGGCGCTGGCCCGCGCCCTCCTCGCCGACTTCCCCGTACTGGTCCTGGACGAGCCGGCCGAACATCTGGACCTGGTGACCGCCGACGCGCTCACCGCGGATCTGCTGACCGCGACCGAAGGGCGTACGACGCTGCTCATCACCCACCGGCTCCGGGGGCTCGACGCCGTCGACGAGGTGCTCGTCCTGGACGGAGGGCGGGTCGTCCAGCGCGGTCCCTACGCCGAGCTGGCCGCGCTGGACGGGCCGTTGCGGCGGATGCTGGAGCGCGAGCGGGCGGGCGATCTGCTCGGCAGCCAAAGGAATCCGACTTTCCACTCAATATAGGACTTATTAGGCTCTGGGGTATGCCAGCTCCGGACCACACCGAACCCGCGGAGAACTCCAGCGCCGATGACCCCGCGCGTCCGGGGCTCTCCGCCGAGTTCACCGCGCGCGTACCGCAGCTGCTGGAGGCCATGCGCTCCATCGGTACGGGCCTCGAACTGCATGCGACCCTGAACCGGATCTGCGAGACCGCCGCCGGACTGTCCGGCGCCCGGTACGCCGCAATCGGCGTCCTGGACCGGGAGCGCGGCGGCCTCAGCGACTTCGTCACCCACGGTGTCCCGGAGGAGGAGGCCGCACGGATCGGCCGCGTCCCGGACGGGCACACCGGGCTCCTGGGCGCGCTGATCGAGGACGCCCGGGTGGTGCGGCTCGCGGATCTGACGACCGACGCACGCTTCGCCGGGTTCCCTCCGCACCATCCGCGGATGCGGACGTTCCTGGGGGTCCCCGTCCAGTTCCAGGGCGAGACCTTCGGCAATCTCTATGTCGCGGAGAAGACCGACGGCAGCCGGTTCACCGACGGCGATCTCCACATGGTCCAGGTCCTCTCCACCGAGGCCGGCATCGCGATCAACAACGCCCGGCTGTACGAGGCGGCCCGGCAGCGCGAGCGGTGGATCGACGGTTCGGTGGCTGTCACCACGGCGCTGCTTGCGGGTGGCGACGCGGACGAGGCGCTCACCGTGGTCGCCGAACAGGCGCGCCGGCTTGCCGACTCGGCCGCCGGAGTGATCATGCTGCCCGCCGCGGAGGGCGGCCTTGAGGTCGTCGCCGTCTCCAGCAATGTGCCCAGCGAGGTGCTCGGCCTGATCGTCCCCGCGGAGAGCGGAGTCGTGGAGAGGCTGCTCTCCGGCGCTCCGGTCTTCATGGACGATTCGGCGACCGACCCACGGATGATCACCGAGGTCGGCAGACGGTACGGGCCGAGCATGATGCTGCCCCTGCACAGCGGCGGCCGTCTGCTGGGCGCGCTGGCCACCCCGCGGGAACGGGGCGCCCGGCCCTTCACCGCCGCTGAGCGCTCGCTGGCCACCCAGTTCGCCTCGCAGGCCGCGCTGGCGCTGATGATGGCGGACGCCCAGCGCGACAGGGAGCGCCTCGCGGTCTTCGAGGACCGCGACCGGATCGCCCGTGACCTCCATGACCTGGTCATTCAGCGGCTGTTCGCGACCGGGATGATGCTGGAGGGCGCCCACCGCCAGTCGGCGGGGCCGGAGGTGCGCCGCGGTGTGGGCAAGGCCGTCGACGAGCTGGATGTGACGATCCAGGAGATCCGCACCGCCATCTTCGCGCTGCAGCAGGAGCCCGCCGAAGCCCCGTCGGGCCTGTGCAGACGGGTACTGCGGGAGATCAACATGGCGGCGGTGCCGCTGGGGTTCAAACCCTCGCACCGCTTCGTGGGACCGGTGGACTCGACGGTCGGCGAATCCACCGGGAAGAACCTGATCGCGGCCTTGCGGGAGGCGCTCTCCAACGCGTTCCGGCACGCCGCCGCCTCCCGTATCCATGTGACCGTCGACGCCACGGCGCAGCTGGACGACGGCCGCCCGGCGGTACGCCTCACGGTCTCCGACGACGGGGTCGGCATCCCGGAGGGCGGCCGGCGCAGCGGACTGCGGAACCTCAGCAGGCGCGCGGAGGCACTGGGTGGGTCGAGCGCTTACGGGCCGGGGCTCGGCGAGGGCGGCGGTGGCACGGCGGTGGTCTGGGAGGTGCCGCTGTAGGGGTGAGGGGCAGGGGGCGAGCCGGCAGTGGTCGGGCGCGGTCAGCGCACTTTCAGGATCCGCTCGATGACGACCGCGACGCCGTCGTCGTTGTTCGCGACCGTGCGCCCCGAAGCCGCTGCCACAGCCTCCGGGTGGGCGTTGCTCATCGCGTACGAGGTACCGGCCCACCGCAGCATCTCGACGTCGTTCGGCATGTCCCCGAAGGCGACCACCTCGGCGGGCGAGATGCCCCGCTCGGCACAGCACAGCGCCAGCGTGCCGGCCTTGGAGACGCCGGGGCCGCTGATCTCCAGCAGCGCGGTCGGGCTTGAGCGGGTGATCGAGGCCCGGCCGCCGACAGCTTGGCGGGCCAGGGCGAGGAAGACGTCGGGCTCCAGCTCCGGGTGATGGGCCAGCACCTTCAGTACGGGCTGGTCCGCGAGGCCGGAGTCCGCCGCGAGCAGTTTCTCGGCGGGTGCGACGCTCGACGCGGGATCGAACTGCAGGGGCGGGTACGCCGCCTCGTGGTGGATGCCCCCGGTCCGCTCGACGGCGAAGGAGGTGCCCGGGGCGGCGGTCCGCAGCATGGCGATCACGTCGAGGGCGTCGGTGCGCTCCAGCGGGAGGACCTTGACGAAGATGTGCCCGCCCTCGTCGCCGTGGAGATCGACCACGGCGGCGCCGTTGCCGCAGATGGCCAGGCCGTGGCCGTGCACATGGTCGCTGACGACGCCCATCCACCGGGCCGGCCTGCCGGTGACGAAGAAGACATCGATCCCGGCCTCCTCGGCGGAGGCGAGCGCGGCGACGGTGCGGGCCGAGAGGGTCTTGTCGTCGCGCAGCAGGGTCCCGTCCAGATCGGTGGCGATCAGCCGGGGCGGGAGGGCGGCGGCGGGGCCGTTAGCTGAGGTCACCCGGACATTCTCCCGTACGGGATGCCCGGAGCGCACGGGAGTGCGAAGAGCCGCACTGATGATGCGAAGAGTCGCACTGATGAGTGGAGCCGCATGATCGGTTCGGGGGTGGCCGCGGCGGTGTGGGCATCGGTGGCGGCTTCCACGGCCGGCCGGGGCCGCGGCCCGTGGGCGGGATCCGTACGAGCCGTACGACGTAGGCTCGTCACCATGCGTCTGAGTACCGTGATTCTTCCCGTCCGCCGGTGGGGCGAGGGTGGCCGTGAGCAGTGGGAACGCGCCGAGGAGCTGGGGTTCCACACCGCGTACACCTATGACCACCTCTCCTGGCGGGTGCCGTTCCGGTACGGGCCCTGGTTCGGGGCGGTCCCGACGCTGACCGCGGCGGCCGCGGCCACCACACGCGTCCGGCTCGGCACGCTGGTCACCTCAGTCAAGCCTTTTTCACCTATCGCATGCTGACCTGCTCATTCGCGGTGGCCTGGGACCGGCTACTTACCGAATCTGGCGAGCGCTAGACGCCATGAGTGATGGCACGGTACTCCCGGGCCACCAGCTCCACTTCGTGGGAGTGCCTGTTGAGGTACTGCCCGATCGAGACGATCTCGCCATCAGCCGCAATGCTCGCGTACGCCTGTGCGTACCCGCGAGGGTCCGTATCGGAGGAGTAGACGCGAGGACTCTGCTCTCGATGTATCCAGATGCGGTGCTCGTCCTCTACCGTTGCCCCGGACCCAACGGGTCCGATCTTCTCCAGGAGCACGTAGTGCAGGCCGAGGAGGTCCAATAGCTCTCGGTCTCGTGCCCACACGGTCCCCCCGTACATGTTGCTTATCAAGAACAGCGGGTCTCGGTACACGAGCCGTACCGCATCGGGGAGCGACATGCCTCGGCCGTTCCAGCACAGGACGCCGCGCACCGAGTGCCGCAGCCCTTGGCGGGGCACTGCTTCCCCCATGACCATAGGCAGGAGTTTCTCCATGCGGTCCGGCCACCCATGGATGATTGCTTGCAAAAGGTCACAGGGGTTGTAGACGTGCAATCCGACGTCTCCCTCGCCGACCTTCGGGCCCACCTCGTCGAGCCAGCCGTCCACAAGTGACTCCCACTCGTGGTTGCCGGCGAAACTCTGCCGAGCCTCCTGCCTGAATGCCTTCCAACGGCTGGCAACCTGCGGGCTGGCGGTGCCTGTGTACAAGACCTGACTGTCGCCTCGCTCATCCCCGGTCAGGAAGCGGAACAGGTCTTGCTGCTCGAACGCGGCGGTGTTGTCGTAGGCTCCTGTGCCTCGGAAGCCTTGGATGGACCAGTTGGGGTCGTCACGGAGATTCTTCAACAGTCCTGGCCGTGCAGACTCCATGTTCATTCCGCGCAGCCTGCTGCGCGCAAGGCGGTTACAGAGCTCGCAGAGGGCCAAGTACTCGGCCTGGTGCTCTTCGGCGAACGGTTCTGGCCCGTCGTAACCACCCAGGAGATCCGCTGCGGCGAGCTCCTCGTTCACCCGGCCTACCGCTAGGTACAGGCCGAAAGGCGCAGGAATGTAGTGCTTCTCTGCTACGCGGTCTAGATCCGCCGCCAGCAGGTCGAGCGCCCCCAACTCGTCCGCGACCTTGCTGATGATCCTCCAGCCCTGCTCACGCTGTTCCTCCGTGGTGAAGAAGAACAGGTTGTGGATGGGGGTGATGCGGGGTTCGAACGCCCGAGGCAGGAGCTCCACCCGTTCGGTCCCGATGGGGGTGCCGTTGCTGTCCAGGAATAGTTGGTACCCGCGAAGATCATGACTCCAGTCGCGCGCGGCGTGACTGACGGCGATCAGGAGCTCCTCCCAGTCGTCCGGCATGGCTACGATCACCGCACGGATGCGGTCCGGCGCGAGGTTCTTCTCCCGGCAGAGAAGCTCGGTGTACTTGTTGACCTCGTGTAGGGCTTGCCGCGCGCTGGACCGGGACCGCTTCAGCTCGATGACCACCCACATCTGATGACGATCACGGGCCAGGATGTCGATGCTTCCCCTGGTGCCGTGTGCGTTGGGCAGCGGGTACTCCTCGAACTGAACAGGCCGGAGACCCGGCTCGATCAGCTCCAGGTTCTGGACGAGCGCATTGCGGAGAACGTTCTCAAGAGGCGGTCGCATGGCCGAAGGCTAAACCGGAGCACTGACAAGGGCCCTGGGGTGGGGCACAGTTGGCGAGTCTCCTGCACCCCATGATCACCCTGCCGAGGGTGATCTCCCCTTCGAGTTACCCGTTCTCTCTGCTGCCTGGCTCCGCTTCGTTAGACAGCTGGCGATCTGCCTTGGCCTGCTCCATCGTCTCGGCAATCGCAGCGAACTCCGAGAGGGCAGCCTGGAGGTCCTCGACGATCTCGGCCGCCAGAACCTCAGGAGCAGGAAGACTGTCAACATCGTCGAGGCTCGGGTCACGCAGCCAGGTGATGTCGAGGTTCGCCTTGTCGCGGGCAACCAGCTCGTCGTAGGTGAACGGCTTGAAGCGCTCGGTCTCGACTCGCTTTGCACGATCCTCGTCCGGCTTGAAGCACTGCACGAAGTCTTCGAGGTGGGACCTCGTGAGCGGGTTCTGCTTCAGAGTGAAGTGCTGGGCCGTGCGGAAGTCGTAAACCCAGAGCTTCTGCGTCCAGGGCTGGTTGGGGCGGGCCGGCTTCCGGTCGAAGAACAGCACGTTGGCCTTGACGCCGCCGGCGTAGAAGATTCCGGTGGGCAGGCGCAGCAGAGTGTGGACGTCGTACTCGTTCAACAGGCGGCGGCGGATGGTCTCGCCAGCGCCTCCCTCGAAGAGCACGTTGTCCGGAACGACGACGGCCGCACGTCCGTGGATCTCCAGGAGCGAGGCAATGTGCTGTACGAAGTTGAGCTGCTTGTTGGTCGTCGTGACCCAGAAGTCGCGCCGTTCGTAGGCGATGGCCTCCCGGGCGGCGGTCCCATCGTCACCGTAGATGGTGATGGACGACTTCTTGCCGAACGGCGGATTGGCGAGGACCAGGCTCGCCCGCTTGTCGGGCGGCGCGGCGAGGGCATCGCGGGAACGGACGAGGGCAGCCTTGGTGGGTTGACCGATGCCGTGCAGGAAGAGGTTCATCGCGGCGAGCCGTGCGGTACCCCGGACCAACTCGGTGCCCCAGATGCCGCCGTCGCTGAGGTGCTGGCGTTGCTCGGGCGTGAGTCGGCTGCCGTACTCGTGGATGAGGTATTCGGCAGCGGCAAGGAGAAATCCGCCCGTTCCACAGGCAGGGTCAGTGATTGTGTCTTCTGGTGTCGGGCGGACGCAGTCGATGATGGCCTGGATTAGCGGTCGCGGAGTGAAATATTGACCCGCGCCCGACTTAATGTCTTCTGCGCCTCGGGCCAGTAGCTCTTCGTACGCGTCACCCTTGATATCAGTCTTCTGGCCTGACCAGTTCTCCTTGTCAATCAGGTCCTTGACCAAGCGCTTTAGTTTTGCGGGGTCGTGGATACGGTTCCGCGCCCCATTAAAGATCAGGTAGAAGGTGGTGTCCCTCCGCTGCTTGCCGAGGTCTTCCAACAGCTCGGTGTACGCAGCTTCGAGTGCGGCGCCGTCATTTTTCAGCAGCTCGGGCCAGCCTCGGTTTTCCCAAATCGGCCCCTCGGGCATGATCTGTTCCCGGAAGGTCGGCGGTCGGGACTGTGCCTCATGCGCCATCTTGAGGAAGACAAGAAGCGTCAGCTGTTCAACGTAGTCGATGGTGGAGACACCATCGTCCCGAAGGACGTGGCAATAGCTCCAGAGCTTGTCGACAAGCCGACGGGCCTCCGTCGTGGTCACGAGGGGATCTCCTGGTCGAAAGTGGTCTGAGTGATCGAGGCAGTAAGGGCGGTTCTAACAGGCGGCGGCGGTGTGTCTGGCGCCTGTGGACCCTTGGGCTCACGCATGGCTGGCGATCCACGCCGCCGCTGGCCCTTGGGCGTACCTTCTGCCTGCCGCTCGACACGAATGCGGGCGAGTACGGCATCCGCGGATTCATCGGAGGGGTCCTGGGGAACCAGACGACCAGTAAAGGCATCACTTAGCAGGGAACGTTGGAGACTGGTGCTGCGATGCTTGCTCGCTACAACCGTGCGACTCAGAAGGTCCCCTTTTTCCTCAATCTCGGACCACCTGGCGCAGATTTCTTTCTGCGTGAGAAGATCTGGAAGCGGGAATTCCACTGCTCCCAGAATCTTCTGGTTTACCTTATGGATCCCCGCAGTGGTGCGCGCTTGGCGTTCGATTTGCTGCCTCACATGCATAGACGACCAGATAATTCGCAGATACTCCGGGTAAATATCTTCCCTTTTCAGACGTGCCCGGATCATGGTGTCAGGATAAGCAACCGGGTCTTCCACTTCCGAAACGAGCGAACCACGCCCAACTAGAGAAACGGATCCATTACCACGAGAAATGAGGAAATCTCCTGGCTTGACGAGGAATGGTTCCGCATCGGTCGCCTCCCAGTCCCCTTCCTTACGCTGCGCAAGATTGGCATACGGGCCAGACAGGGCGGTGAGACGAAGAACCGGGAATCCTCCAGTTCGTGTCGGAACTGATCGACCGTTCGTCAGCCCATCAGCCAAGACATCGCCCAGTCGAACCGAACGATAGCTCAACGTCATTCGACGCAAAGAGGATTGGAGATATCGCTCAATTCTATGCGCGCTATCATAGAGAATTTTTTCAGCTGCATCGACTCGTGACAGTTGCTCCTCAAGAGCAGAGACGATGCGCCGCTGTTCTCCGAGAGGAGGCACCATACACTCAATCTCGGCGATTGCACTTTGCGAGATATTACGCATGGAGTCCTTGGTGCCGGTAGCCCGCCGGGAAATTTGCGATCGAATATATGGCGACGATAGAAGGTGCGCTAGCCAGTCCCTGCTAATGCCGCGGGCAGGAACGATTCGAAGGCTCTTGTCGCTCAACAGGAGGCGGGCTGGGCTTTTGTGAACGATCACCGATGCGCCAACATATGCCGCAGTATTGGCCCTACTCAGGAGAATATCCCCAGCGCGGATCTCGTATTCAGGATTGAAGGGGACGCCATCCGGTACCGCTTTGTTCTCTGCGGCATCAAACTTTCCCCATGTCATTGCGCTAACTTTGATAATGCCCCACTCGCCAGCAGAGGCAGGACGAGGCTCGCACTTATAAGACTTGCCAGCCTCGATCCGAGTGATAATGTCGCCGAGTCGGGCGCGCGCCCACCCTTTCGGCAGATCCGAGGGAATGCCACCCTCACTCACGCACCCAGCTCCCGTCCCATCTCATCCAGTATCTCGGCTCCGCGCTCGGCTCCGAAGTCCCTCAGGAAGCCGTCCACGCCGCCGCGCTCGATGAAGGGTACGTCGCGAAGTTGGTCCGGTTCGATCGCGGCGTCCGTCGCGATCACGTCCACAATCTTGTCGAGCCACCACACCTGGTCCGGAGTGAAGGCTGCGCCCGCCTGTTCCTGCTGGGCCAGCCAAGCTGTGTACCGCTCCTCCACGAGTACCCGGTAGGGGCGGACCTCCTTGTCGAGGCCCAGCTCGTACCGGAGCAACCCGATGAGGTCGACTACGCCGGCCTTGCCCTTCGGTCGCTCGCTCGCCTTCCCGAGCTGGATGTACGCCTCGTAGAGACCCGTCGGAGTCCACTGGAAAGGAGGACGCTCGATACGGCGAGCGAGGTCACGGAGACGGTGGTAGACCTCCTTCGGATCACGTCGTTCGCTGAAGGCGATGTTGAACGCGGCAATTTCGTCCTGGTGCTCTTTGAGGTACTGCTGCCACGAAGTGACCCGGCGCATGGCGAGTTCATCCGCCGTGACACCGTGCACCTCCATCAGGCTGTCCGCGTTCACCTCGTCGATGACGATGTCGTGCGCGCGGCGCATCGACATGAGGCGGGCACGCAGCTCGCTGTTGGAGGCGATCGGCTTCAGAGCTTCGATCATGTCCTGCCGGATCTGCTCAGGGCCGCCAATGCGGCGGGCACGCTCCTGCTGGTCGGGGTCGACCGCGCGTACCAGGCCGCCAACAATCTCCTGCAAGGGCTGGCCGGCGAGTTCTTCGATCTCGCCTCGTTCATCAGAGGTGAGCTGGTGATCCAGTCGGGCAAGGCGCCCTGCCAGGGTAGCGATCTCGTCCTCGGTCATGGCGAGGCCCGCCGTTTTGGCCATGAGTCGTTCCAGCGGGAGCTTTCGCTCCGTGGCCCGATTGAGCGGACGGGCGTCCACACGCGGGGAGTCCGTTACGCCAACCGCGTCCACGATCACGAACCGCTCCTTGACCTTGGCATCCGGAGTCACCGCCTGAAACTCCGCCGGGTCGATTGTCCGAGAACCTCGGCCCTTCATCTGTTCGAAGTAGGCCCAGCTCTTCACATTTCGAAGGAAGAACACACACTCCAGCGGCGGAATGTCTGTACCAGTGGCAATCATGTCGACGGTCACCGCGATGCGCATTTCCGGGCTGTTGCGGAATGCCTTGATCAGTTCTGCCGGTCGCTTAGCGGCGTGAGTGATCTTCCGGCAGAAGTCGTCGGTGCCGTTCTCTCCGAAGACCATTCGGACCATCTGCACGATCTCATCAGCGTGGTTGTCATCAACTGCGAAGATCAGTGTCTTGGGGACGTGAGTACGCGATCGCTGTGTCTCTCCCTCTCCGACCGGTGGGAAGATATCTGTGAAGAGACGGTCGCGGAACGTCTCCAGCACGAGCTTCAACTGCCCCTTGCTGATCACCTGGCGTCCCAGTTGCGACGCCTTCCACTCCAGGTCATCTTCCAGCTCCTGGTAGCGCTCCCGGCGAGTCTTGCGCTCACGCATCGGCACGACGGTCTCCGCAGGGATCGTGCCGCCGTTCTCGCCGAGCTCGGTGCGGATACGGAAGACGTCGAAGTCCACGTTGACCCTGTCGGCGACCGCCTGCTCGTATGGGTACTCGCTGACAAGGTTCTGGAAGAAGAAGCCGAAGGTCTGCGCCACAGGCGTCGCGGTCAATCCGACCAGGTGTGCGTCGAAGTACTCAAGCACCGCGCGCCACTTGCCGTAGATGGAACGGTGGCACTCGTCAACCACGATCAGGTCGAAGGTCTCCGGGGGAAGGTCCGGGTTGTAGGCGACTTCCACCGGCTCCTTTACGAGGTCGTAGCCGTCGAGCTTCTCGTCGTTGTCGTCCGCGCTGGGAACGGGTCGGCCGGTCAGTGCCATCCACAGCCGCTGCACCGTGGAGACCACGACATGGGCCGAGCCAAGAACGGTGTCACCGGCGAGCCGCTGCACCACGTACAGCTCGGTGAACTTGCGGCCGTCGTCCGGGGTGTCGTAGTTCTCATACTCTGTGGCGGCCTGCGTGCCCAGGTTGTTCCGGTCCACCAGGAACAGCACCCGCTTGGCACCCGCATGGTTGAGGAGCCGGTAGCTCTCACTGACTACCGTGTACGTTTTCCCAGCCCCGGTGGCCATCTGGATGAGGGCGCGGGGGTCGTCCTTGGCCAGCGAGCGTTCCAGCCCAGTGATCGCTTTCACCTGGGCGGGGCGGAGCGGGTCCGGGTCGAGGAAGGTCTGAGGAAGTCGACGCAGACGTGCCCGCAGCGTCGGCGCGGCCGGGTCCGCCTCAGCCTCGTCGATCCAGCGGGCGATCGTCTCCGGACGGTGCACGGCGAAGATTTCACGGGTACGCGGAGACGGGTCGAGGGCGTTGTGGAATCGGACGGTGTTGCCGTCCGCCACGTAGCGGAAGGGCAGGCTGGCGCGCCAGGCGCTGAGCTGCTGGCTACGCGTGAGACCGGTGGCGTAACGTGCCGCCTGCTGCATAGCTGCCTCCAGGTCGGCTCCCTCCCGCTTGGCCTCTATGACTCCCACAAGCCGCTGGTCGACGTAGAGGAGGTAGTCGGCCCGGCCGACGGCCGTAGACACCTCCGCCACCGCGACGCCCTGCCCGGCGAAGAGGTTCTTCGAGTTGTCGTCCTGGACGGTCCAGCCCGCCATTTCGAGAACCTTGTCGAGCTCCTTGCGGACCTGAGCTTCGTTCATCGGCGGCCGGGCGGCCTTCTGCGCATGGGAGATGAACTCGTCCCGCTTCGATGCATTGTCCAGCGGCTGGGCCGGCGTGCTGGCCTCCAGTGCAGCGGCGGTGAGCTCGTCGATCTGCTCGCTGAGTTCGGCGACCAGATCGTGGAGCGCAGCACGCTCCCCCTCGGCCTCAGCCAGTTCCGACTCGGCCTGGGCTCGGGCGGCCCGCTCGCGCTCCAGCCTGTCCTGCTTGCCATCGAAGCGGAGCCGCGCCTCTTCCAGTCGCCGGCGATACGCCTCCAGTTCGCCGCGGAGCTGCTCCAGCTCCTGCTGGTCCGCGGCGGTGGTGGGAACAGGGGCAGCGGAAGGCCGGGCCGGAGCCAGGAACACCCGGTGTGTGGTGTCGGCAGGAGTGAGAGAACGATGCAGCCAGTCTCCGAGCCGAAAACACGCCTCCACCGTCTGGAGCGCGGCACGGACGTTCGCGTAGTACTCGTGGACCGCCCGGTTGCCTGTCAACCGGATCTCTTCGAACCAAGCGTGGACCTGCGGCACAATCACACCGTGATCAGCGAGAGCCCTGACCCGGTCAAACTGACTCGTGCTGGACACTCTGACGTTGACCAGTGCGAGCAGATGCCGAGCCATGACCTCGCCGAAAAGTCGACACTTGAACATCGCGGCGTGTGGGTCGGTGTGGACGTATGACTCCGCCGAGCATCCGAGAGTCACCAGCAAGGGTTGGTGGCCAAGAAGGTGGCCGAAGTTGGCGGAACCGGCGGCCAGCCTGGCGACCTTCTCGTCCCTGCCATCCTGCCCCGGATTTGCCGACGGCATCGTCATTTTCTCCCCCAACACCTCATCGCTGTGAGCAAAGCCTTGCAGGCTCTCATGGGAAGAGGGACAGATCAAGCCCTATTGAAGATGGTGGTCAGCATCCCCAGACCGTCCGTCGATCGTCGGCGTTCAACCGAGCTGGGCGACTGCTTCTGTGGCGATCTGCTCGAAGACTGCCTTGCCAGCCGCAAAGTCCGACTCGGGGATCGGCCAGTGGATCACGATCTCGGTGAAGCCGAGCTCCTGATGGCGGCAGGCGAAGTCGACGAAGGCGTCCACGGATTCCAGCGGCCTGTTCCGGTCGGGGGTGAAGCCGTGGAGCAGGATCTTGTCGAGGTCGGCCACGTCTCGGTCGGCCTCGGCGCACGCCTTGCCGAGTCTTTCGATCTGCCCGCGGAGTGCCTTCACCGACTGCTCCGGGGTCCCCTCCTCGTACAGCTTCGGGTCACCGGTCGTCACCCACGCCTGCCCGTACTTCGCTGCGAGCCTCAGGCCGCGTGGGCCCGTCGCCGCCACTGCGAATGGCAGTCGGGGCCGCTGTACGCAGCCGGGAAGGTTGCGGGCCTCCTCAGCCGTGTAGAAGTCGCCCTTCTGTGAGACCGCGCCCTCGGTGAGTAGACGGTCGAGCAGTGGCACGAACTCGCCGAACCGGTCTGCCCGCTCCTTCGGTGTCCACGCCTCCTGGCCGAGCGCGGTGGCGTCGAAGCCGTTGCCGCCGGCGCCGATGCCGAGGGTGACCCGCCCGTCGGAGATGTCGTCGAGCGAGATCAGTTCCTTGGCGAGCGTCACTGGGTGTCTGAAGTTTGGCGACGTGACCAAGGTGCCCAGGCGCAAGCGGTCCGTAGCCGTGGCGGCGGCGGTGAGGGTGGGCAGGGCGCCGAACCACGGGCCGTCGCGGAAGCTGCGCCAGGAGAGGTGGTCGTAGGTGTACGCGGCGTGGAAGCCGAGTTCCTCGGCGCGCTGCCACTTGGCGCGGCCTCCCTCGTGCCAGCGGTCGACAGGAAGGATCACGGTGCTCAGGCGCAGGCTCATGCCGGTGAGCCTACGTCGAGCGCGTTCCTGGTCGCGGCTCGACGTAGGCGAGTCCCCACTGATCAGGCGCGGTGCCGTGCGGCCGCCGGGCCGTCCAGAACAGCGAGACGATTCAGTTCGTGATGGTGGCCGGCCATCCGTAGCGGGAGAAGGACGGGCCGCCATCCCTGTACGCGGCCAGGGCTTGTGCGGCTGTCGGAAACGCGGGCTCGGGGAGGCGTTCGGCCGCGAGCCACTGAACTGCGAGGTGCTTGTCCGGTTCGGCGTTGTTCAGTTCACCGGTCCAGGTGTCGGTGGCGAAGGCGAAGAGCACGAACTGCCCGGACCGGTCCCAGCCCTGCTCGACGTGAACGACGTGGACGAGTGAAAGGTTGGCCGGGTCGACGAGAAGGCCCGTCTCCTCCTTGAGTTCGCGGGCGGCAGCTTCGTCGAGGGGTTCGCCGGGTTCGGCCTTGCCGCCGGGAAGGGTCCAGACCGGTTTCGGGGACCAGCTACGGGCCCCGTAGAGCAGGGATGCGACCGTGTCGGTGTTCTTGTCGTGGACGATCACGCAGACTGCATTGCGACTGTTCATCACACTCTTGCTGCTCACCGTGTCCGCTCCTTGTCGACGTGCTTCGGATTCTTCGGGGTCGTGCGGGCATCCGGGGATGTCGGCTCCCTTTTGGAGCGCGGGCGGCTTCAACGCCCGGATACGAGGTGGCCCGCATCGGTGCGCGAGAACACCAGGTCGGTCATCTCCTCGGGGACCGTGGTGCATCGAACGGGCGGCTGCGGGTGCCGCATGGTCCTGGGATAGGTGGTCGGGTCGTAGTCATTGGTGAGCGTGTACGCATGGAAGCCGTTCTCGCTCAGGATGTCGATGATCCCGGTGGCGCTCTCGCCCTGCTTGGCCAAGAGCCGAAGGGTGACCTCCACGACAAGCTCCGCGTCGTCCGGCAAGTGCGCGAGCGCGGGTAGGAGTCCGCGGACGGCTGCTGCTTCGGCGCCTTCGACGTCGATCTTGATGATCCGAGTGGTAGCGAACTGGGCGCTGCTGATGAGGTCGGCCAGCGGCGCGGTCTGTACGTCGAAGGTCATGTGGGCATGGCGGGGCCGCACGGAGGTGGTGTGGCCGAGGTTGGTGGGGTCCTCCAGGTACAGGGTCTGCCTGCCGTGAGTGTCGGAGACTGCCGATCGGATCGACTGGATGTTGGTGCGGCGATTGGCAGTGATAGTGGCGGTCAGGTCGTCGTGGAACTGCGGGGAGGGTTCTACGGCGATGACGTGGCCATGGGGGCCGACTGCGTGGGAGGCAAGGAGGCTGAAGGCGCCTCGGTGGGCGCCGACGTCGATGAAGGTGTCTCCGGGGCGGAGCCGGTCGCGGAGGAAGGCGCTCAGGTTCGGCTCCCACTCGCCGAAGAGGTACTGGTAGCGCTGGATGACGTCGTTGGTGGTGACGCCGATCTTGTCGCCGGACCGCAGCCTGACGGTGGTGTGGGCGGGGTGGATTCGCAGGTGCTCGTCGAGGAAGTGGCCGACGAGTCGGGCCTTGCCCACCGTTCCGGGGGCGTAGCGGACGTAGGCGCGCAGCGCGCGGGCGAGTACGGAGGCGGACACGAGCGGTTCCTTCGGGTGGTGGTGAGGAGGAACGGAGCCTTGGGCCGGCCGACGGTGGCAAACTGGCCGAGGAGCGCTGGTGGTGTTGGAGGGAGTTGGCGGTGGCCGAGGACACTCCGGTGGTGTTCCTGCTGGTGGGGCTCACCGGCTCGGGGAAGACCACTTATGCCCAGCGGCAGTTGGAGCCGGAGGGTGCAGTGCGGCTGTCGGTGGACGAGGTCGTCCATGAGCGGCACGGTCGGTACGGCGTCGACTACCCGGAGAACACCTACTTCGAGAAGGAGGCTCCGGTCGTCTCCGAGCTGCACGAGCGGCTCGCCGAGCTGGTCGCCGAGGGCCGGGACGTGGTGTGGGACCACGGGCTGTGGCCGCGTAAGGACCGCGACGCGATGAAGGAGCTGGTGGAGGCGGCCGGCGGCCGGTGGCGGCTGCTGTACTTCCCGGTGGAGCGCGAGGAGCTGCTGCGCAGGCTGGCGGAGCGCAATGAGCGGGAAGACGCCAACGCTCTGGTCGTGACCCCGGAGGCGCTGGATGACTTCTTTGCTCGCTTCGAGAAGCCTCAGGACGAGGGCGAGGAGATCGTGGAGCCGGGCTGGCTCTGAGCCGTGTGTGGGCGCCAGATGGCTGTGATCTTGGCGGCTTCGGCGGCCCAGCCGCTCGGCAGTCGATCGAGCGTGACGTGACGGAAGGCCAGACGCGGGTCGGCGACATCGATCCGGCCGTTGTGGCGGTCGATGTGCTGCAACAGGCGGGACGCCTCGCTGCGGACGGCCGGGGTGTGCTCGACCCAGTCACCGGACGTGAACCGGTCGACCCGTCGTCGCAGGTCGTCCAGGACGCCCGAGCGCCACTTGAAGTGGTGTACGCATGCGAGCGTGTCCGGGTCTGGCTTGTGGCCCGGTGCCCGGTGGTTGCCGGATGCAACGGCTACCGAGGAGTGGGCAAGGACGATCTTGCGGGGATCGCCCTTCAGCAGCCGGTGGGTGAGGTGCCCGCCGAGCGGGAAGGACCGGTCCAGTCCGATTTCCGGCCGCCACAGTGCCAGCCGCCCGTCGTTCGTGGCGCGGTCGAGCGTCAGCCCACCGATCACCTTGTGCTTGGCGGCCTCGGCCCAGGCGATCATCTCGTTGAGCGGGGCGGGGTAGGTCTGGAACTCGTCGGAGTCGGCGATCAGGTGCCAGCCGGGCCCCGCCTGCTCGCGCAGGAGGTCGCGGAGCTGGGTGTTGGTGTGCTCGTGCCAGGGTCCGGTGCTGATCCGGGCAGGGACGATGCCGAGGTCGTGGCTAGCCGCGATGAGCTGGTGCCGCCAGGCGTCGTGGATGTGGTCGGGGAAGTGGAAGGCGAGGTGGAACCGCTCGACGCCGAGTCGACGGTAGTGGGCGGTCCAGGCGGCCAGCAGGGCCGGTTCGACCGGGCCGACCACCGCGACCAGGGCGGGAGAGACGGGTGTCTTCATCGGGATTCCTTGGTCAGGTGGGCGTAGGTGTCGGTGAGGAAGGCGGCCTGGTCGGCCGCCGAGCTCATGTCCAGAGCCCCGAGCGCTGACGGGCCTGGGCGGGCGGGAACGTCTGCCGTGAGCTGGTCCAGCGCTTTGGCGAGGGCGTCCGGATCGCCGGCGGCGAAGAGCCGGGTCCACGGTTCCCCGGCGAGGCGGGCGGTCAGCTCGGGGTCGTGCGTGGAAACGATCAGTGGTACGCCGAGGCGGACGGCGTCCATGACCAGCCCGGATTCCTTGCCCACGCCGGACTTCCGGGCGACGAGGGCCGCGTCGGCAGCGGCGTACACCAGCCGCAGGACCTGGTCGCCGACCGGGCCGGGCACGGTGTGCAGGTGGACGTTGGGGAGCTGGTGCCAGCGTGTGAGGACGGCGTCGTCCAGCGGTGTGCCGCACACCAGGACGTGAAGCGGGGCGGTGAGGCGGGCGAGGGCCGTATCGACGGTAGGGATGTCCTTGTACGGCCACCAGCCGCCGACCACGCACACCGCCTTCGCGTCGGCGGGAATCGTGAAGGCGCTACGAGCTCCGTCGCGCTCAGCGTCGGTAAGCGGGCGTCCTTCATCAACCGCGAACGCCCTTACCCCGCCTGGAAGGTGAGGAAAGCCCGGTCCGACCTGGTCACGGACGGCGGCGGTCGGGTACAGCGCGATCACCCGCTTCTCGCCTTTGCGGGCGAGCCGGCCCAGCCACCGGACGGGACGATCTTCGGTGGTGACCGCCTCATGAACGAACCGCAGATGCCGGGTCCCGCCGAGCAGGGCAACGGCACCGTGCAGGGCCTCGCTCGCGCTGAGGATCACCACGGACGAGGCTTGCGGGGCGAGACGGCGTGCGGTGCGAAGGCAGGCGGCCTCGGTCAGGCACCGGGCGAGAAGGGTGACCTGGTGCGGGGACCTGCGGACCGCCTGTGGCCAGCTCCGGGAGGCGAAGACCCGCTGACCGACAGCAGCGACGCGGGGGGCCCCCCCCCCCGCCGCCGGTATTTAACAAGGGTGCGCGGGGGGCCCCGCCCGGGCCCACCGCGCCGCCCCCACAAAAAACAGCGGGCCCGGGCAACCACTCGC
>NZ_JBHYWP010000002.1:155282-161365 GCF_042751845.1 Streptomyces sp. NPDC059398
CCCGCGGGCGGCGGCGCGCGCCGCGGGGGCGCGCCCGGGCCCGCCGGGGCGGCCGCGCGCCCGCGCCCCCCCGCGACTCGGGCTCCCGATCGAACCAGCGGGGCCAGGTCCTCGCTCAGGCCGCCGGGGGCGATGACGAGGCTTCCCGGCCGTACGGCAGCGAGCGCCGCCAGCGTGCGCTGGTGGTGCCCGCCGCCCCGGTGTGCGTTCGGCTCGATCAGCACCAGCGGCCCGGGTGCGGTGTTCATCCGGTGACCGCCTGCTCGCCGTACAGCGTGGTGAAGTGCTGGTTCAGCCACGGCGGGTCGTTGAGAGCCTCGAAGCGCTGAGTGTCTCGGGCAGCAGCCTTGGCGAAGCCGAGTCCGTCACGGGCTCCGGCCGCCGCATAGGCGGCGAATTCGCCATCGCGGCTGGCCGTCCAGGCTGCGATGCGTTCCTGGGCGGAGGCGTCGGTCATGCCGTACTCGCTGCCGCGCGCGAGCATCGCACACTCTCGGAAGCCCGCCTTCCACGCGTGGAACGGGCTCTGGTTGAACCGCGTGACCCCGGCGGTCCGGCGGCAGAACTCGACGCGTCCGGGCAGCGCGGCCAGCACGTCGACGGCTTGGCCCATCTCCCTCAGCGCCGAGCGGCGGATCAGCTTGAGGCCGCCGTAGCCGTAGGTCAGGCCGTTGACCGGGTTGACTGCCTGCCAGACCCGCATCGCCACCCCGTCGGCCAGAGGCTGGACCGCTGCGGTGGGGAACTCGGGGTCGATGGCGAAGTCACCATCGGCGAGGAAGAACTGTTCGGTGTCTACCAGTTCGGCGGTGAGTCGGTAGGCGCGTCGCATCCCGCGGACTCCGTGCAGGCGCTTGACGCTGCCGCCCAGCACCCGGGCGAGGCGGGTGTGCAGGGAGCCGGCCAGTGGCTCGTCGTACGAGAGCTGCACTGCCTCGAAGCCGGTCACTTGATCGCCTCCAGATAACGGGCTGCCACCACGGCAGGCGTGAGGTCGGTGGTGGAGGCATGCGCGCGCTTGGCGTGCACCAGGTAGAACTCGGCGTCCGTGGCGAGGCGCTCGGCGATCTGGACGGCCTGCTCGTCGGTGTCGAACAGCAGCTCGTGGTCGATGTGCTCGGCCAGCCAGCCGGTGCGCGGGCCGACCACCGGCAGGCCCATCGCCTGGCAGTCGATCACCGACATGGACCAGGGGCAGCCCGGACGGAAGGGGGCGATGCCGAAGTGGGTTCCGGCCAGCAGGTTGCGGTAGCGGATGCGGTCGCCACGGTCGGAGGCGATGGTGACGCCGTCCGTGGTCGCCAGCTCCTCCAGGTGCCGTTCGGGGCTGGGGTCAAGGCGGATTCGCTCGGGGCTGCGGGTACCGAACAGGTCCATCACGGTGAGCCGCACCGGGGCATCGGCGACGAGACGCCGGGCGAGCCGGGTGAAGCGGGCGGTGCCGTAGTGCTTGTACAGGCGGTGGTTGTAGATGCCCGAGGCCCTGCCTGCGGGCGGGGTGATGTCGGCCGGGTCGCGTACCAGCCGTACGTCCCTGGGGGCGGGGACGACGTACAGCTTGTCGCCGAGTTCGACGCCGGTACGGGCGGCGGCTGCGGTGGTCCAAGAGGCTGCGGTGGAAGAGTGGACGAGGACGCGATCGCAGGCACCGAGGCCGGCGGCGAAGGCCAGCAGCACGCTGCGGCCCAGGCCCCGGTCGTTCATCGCGGGGTCCAGCTCCAGGACGCCGGTGTCGGTGAAGGAGAACGGCAGGTAGTGGCAGTAGCCCGCGATCAGCGCGTCCACCCCTGCTTCCAGGAGCGCGGCCCGGATCGCGGGTGCGGCCTCGATCTGGTTGGCCACCACGACCTCGGGCCGCCGGTCGCGGATCAGGGCGACCAGGGCGTCCATGCCGGGATCGAAGCGGGCCCGGTACTTGGTGGACGGCGAAGCGGTGAGCGCGAAGTGCACGCGGGCGTCCCCGACCGGGACGGGCGAGGCCACGGTCACCTCTGCCCCGGCGTCGGTCAGGGCCGGCGCGAGCATGTCGGCGAAGGTGTAGCCGGAATCAGCGGCCAGCTGACTGGCGTTGGAGACGTTGAGCAGATACAGCACGCGCATCGCTGAGACCCTCCTCGTTGGGGCCCGGGGGTCGACCTGGGCCGGTAGAGGAAGGAAACTGGCGGACGGGGCCGTGACAGAATGGTGAATCGAGATCACTCACGGTTCATTCATCTCATCCGATGGCCGGGGCGGGGGCTTTGATGGATGCGCGGGACGATGCCTTGACGGTTGAGCAGGCCGCCGAGGCGTTCGCGGCTGAGGTCGCCTACTGGCGCGAGGTGCGGGGGCTGGCCAAGCGGGAGTTGGCCAGAAGGATGGGTTTCGACCCGTCCTACGTAAGCCACGTCGAGTTGGGCCGGCACAAGCCGACCGAGGACTTCGCCCGTCGTGCGGAGGAAGCACTGAACGCGGGCAAGGCCATCTGGAAGCGCTGGCTGGAGTACGAGACGGCCAGGGCTCCTGTGGCGCCGACGGCGGTCGCACCCGCCCCTCGCCGGTCCGAGCAGCCGTATGCGACCGGGTCGGCGATCGTAGTGGAGCACGATGCGGCCCGCCTCGACTACGACGGGCGCCTGTACCGGCTCACGATGCGTCGGTTGTTGCGGAACACCGGCAGTGAGCCCATCACCCGCTATCTGATCCGCATCAGCGTCGACCGTTACCCGGGCGAGCCGGAACAGTCCAACGCCCACTATCGCGAGCATCCGCTGACCTGGGACGAGCTCTCGCTGACCGCGACCTGTCGAGGGGAGGCGATGCGCTGGCAGGCCAAGCACGACCGCGACGCCTTCAAGGAGGTGTGGCTGCTGTTCGAGAACGAGCAAGGCCGCTTCCCTCTCTACCCGGGTGAGTCGGTGTGGATCGAATACGCCTACTCGGTGGGCGAGGAGAAGTGGGGCCGCTGGTTCCAGCGCGCCGTCCGCCTGCCTACCGAGCATCTGGTGGTTGAACTCGCCTTTCCTGTTGAACTCGACCCCGTTGTGTGGGGCACCGAGACGTCAATGACCGCCGAAGCGGCTCCGCTGCGAACGGCACCGGTCCAGCGCGAGGAGGGAGGGGTGCGCGTCTTCGCCTGGAGCACTTCCGCACCCGCGCTCCACGCCCGATACCGTTTGGAGTGGCGGTTCCGGGCCAGTCCCGAACATGAAGCGGATAACGGGGAGTTCAGGTGATCCAGATGCGACCCAGTGAACAGATGCGGGACCTCGGCGTCGTGCAGCGCGGGGCCCCCGTTCTTGCTGAGCGGGCGCGCGTCTTCGACCTGCCGACTGAGCGCGAGGCGGCCGAGCAGGCCATCGAGCGGCTGTTCTCCTCCATGGAGCGGATCGGGCAAGTCCACCCCTTCGCCAAGGGCATGGGCATCGCGGCGCCCCAGATCGGCATCGGCCGTGCCGCCGCCGTCGTCCAGCCCAACGCCGCCGGGGCTCCGGCGATCGTCCTGCTGAATCCCCGAATCACCGACCGTTCCAGCGAAGAAGACGAGCAGTACGAGGGCTGCCTGTCGTTCTTCGACGTTCGCGGCATGGTCCCTCGGCCGCTGTGGATCACCGTGGAGACAACCACGTTGGAGGGCCGTCTGGTGACCACCACCTACGAACGAGGGCTCGCCCGGCTGGTCCACCACGAGATCGACCACCTCGACGGTCTGCTCTACACCGCACAGATGCGGACGGGCGTCGTTCCCATCCCTGTGGAGGAGTACCGCCAGACCGGGCGGGCGTGGGACTACGAGCAGTAGCAGCCGAGGCGGGCCAGACCCGCCCCTTCCAGCTGTCAGCGCCGCTGGCGGCGTTGATCGGTGAGGGGCGCGAATGCATTGGTGGGCCCGGGTGCTTGGGGCTGGTGTGTGCTGTGCTTGGACACCTGCGTCGAGCGGAGGCGGGCGGCTTCGGCTCGGAGGTTGGGGGCGGGGTCGCGGCTGGTGTGCTGGATGCGGGTGATCAGGACGCAGGCGGGCTGGCGGGCGCTCGTGAGTTCGCGCTGGGTGGCGGCTTCCTTGAGGAGCTGGTGTGGCTTGTGGCCGCCGGCTTCGGCGCCGGCGAGGACGGTGGCGAGGGCCGGCCAGGCGGGGTCGGTGAGGATGCGGTCGGCGTGGTCGGGGACGGCGGCCCGGACGTCGTGGGCCAGGGTTCGGCGGGCCTGGTCGCTCGGCTGACGAGCGGCGAGGTTGTCGATGACCGGGACGAGGGCGTGGTCGGCGGCGGTGTGTAGGTGGTGCAGGGCCTGACGGGCGGCTTCGGCCTGGTGGGCGTGGTTCTTCGCCTCGTGCCAGCGGGCGGCGACGATCGTGGCCCAGACGAGGGCGGCGAGCAGGGCGGCGAAGGCGCTGCCGTCGGGGCCGGTGACGGCGTGGGCGATGTCGCGGGTCGCGCGGCGCAGGGTGTGGGCGGCTTGGTGCTCGGCTCGGATCTGGGAGCGCTGGGCGCGGGCGAATGTCCGTGCTGCGGTTCGTAGTTCGGCTCGGGAGTGGTCAGGGGCCTTCTGGGCGGTGGCCTCGATGAGTTCGCCGAGCGCCCTGATGTGGGCCTGGGCGTGGATGTCGTGGGCCATGTCCGAGTTGAGGGTGTCGAGGGCTTCGGTGGCCTGGTGCCAGGGGGTGGTGGGGTGCTGTCGGCATGCGGTGGGGTGTTCTTCGGGTGCGGTGCGTTCCAGACGAGCCTTGAGCTTGGGGAGGGTGAGGTCGGGGGCGATCTTCCCGCCGGGGTGGAAGATCTGGTCGCCGTCCTTGTTGAGGTCGCCGGGACGGCCGGCGGCGTAGCCGAGGAGGTCCCCGGAGGGTCCGCGGCGGGGTTTGATCGCGATGCCGTCGGCTTCGAGGTAGGCCAGGAGTTCCTCGGCGTTGCCGGCGTGGGGGATGGCGGCGCGGATGCGGTCCTGCAGCCAGTCGCGGCTGGTCTGCTCCCAGCCGAGGCGTTGGGCCTTGTGCATCTCTGCCTGGGTGGGGCGCTTTCCGGCGGTGCGGTCGCCCTTCTTCAGTTGACGCAGGCCGTAGTCGGTCTCGATCTGGCGGCAGGCGTCGCCGACGCGGATGCCGCTGCCGTGGAGTTTGGGGCGGCGGCCGTCTTCGCGGACGGTGGTGGCGAGGATGTGGATGTGGTCGTCCGCGTGGCGCACGGCGATCCACCGGCAGCCGAGGTCGTCGCCGGGCGGGGCAATGCCCGCGGCTTCGACGATGCGCTGGGCGATATCGGCCCACTCGGCATCGGAGAGGTGCCGGTCCTCGGGAGCGGCGCGGACGGGGCAGTGCCAGACGTGGTCGGTGATCTTCTTCCCGAACTCGCTGTTCCGGAGATGCACCGGCTCGTCGAGGTGGTGGGCGAGCTGGGTGAGGGTGGCGTCCGGGTTCCGGCCAGGGTCGGGCATACCGAGCATGGCGAAGCCCGCGACGATGTGCGGATCGAGGTGCTCGTCGTGGCGGCCGGGACCGTAGAGGTAGGCGAGCAGGCCACGGGTGTTGGACCCGGCCGGTTTGATGGCGGCTATCACGCGGCCTGCTCCTTCTCCGCCTCGGCGGGTTCGCGCAGGGCCTGGGCGATCAGGTCCAGCAGGTGGTGCAGCTCGTCGAGACGGTCACGTACGTCGGGCGGGGTGAGGTCGCTGTTGAGGGCGCGGGCGATCTGGTTGACGTTGACGCCGATCCGGTTGAGCTCGCGCAGTACCTGGGCGCGGAACATGTGGGTGCGGCGGCGGTCCTCGGACAGCGGCAGGTTCGCGGTGAACCGGCCGGTGATGAATGCGAGGGCGATGTCCGCGGTGAAGTCGGATTCCCCTTTGTAGCCGTGTTCGGCTGCGGCCTCCTGGAGCGCGGCGTGCTCGTCGCCGGTGAAGCGCAACGGTCCGACACGGACGGTCCGCTTGGTGCCGGTGAAGCGGCGGATCGTCGGCTGCACGCTCTGCGGTGCTCGTTCGCCGGCCGTCGGTTCGGTGGCGGGTGCGGGGCTAAGGATCTGCTGCTGGACGGCGCGGAGCTCGTCCGGGTCGGGGCCGCCCTCGGTCCCAGCCTCCCGGCCCACCGCCCCCAGGCGCGGGGCCGACGACCC
>NZ_JBHYWP010000002.1:161375-175962 GCF_042751845.1 Streptomyces sp. NPDC059398
GGGGGCGGGCGGGGCGGGGGGGGGGGGGGGCGCCGCGCCGGCCCCCGCCCCGCCCCGCCCGGGGGGGCCGGCCCGGGCCCCGCTCTCCGCCACCCCCGGGGCGGAGATCCCCGAAGACCGGCCTTGAGTCGGACTCGGGGTACTACTGGCTCCGCCCGGGGCAGCCCGTCCGAACGCCTGCCGCAAACGGTCCAAGATCCTGGACGACTTCGCCGGCGACGGACGCGCGCCGGGGGTGCCGTTGGTGTGGCGGTCGTGCATCACGATCGGTTTCTCCGTGAGGGGGGTGAGGAGCTAGCCGGGGCGTGGGCTGCGGGCCTTTGGGACGGGCTTGGGGTTCCGGTCGGCCACGAGGATCGTCAGCTGCTGGTCGGGATGGATCCGGCCTCGGTGTCGAACTCGGGCCGAAGGGTGTTCATCACTTCGGTCAGTCGTTTGCCGCTGACCGAAAGGCCCTTGTCCCGTATGGCCTGCTGGACGATCGCCCGTGTGAGGCTCTTCTTCTCGGCGACGGCGATGCGGCCTATCTCAACCAGTTCGTCGAGAGTGGCGCCGGGTGGTCGACCACCGCGTGCCATGCTCTGCGGAACCGTTCGTTGGGGTTCCGGTCGCTGAACGGAACTACCGGCCACCGGATCAGGGACCTGATCGGAAACAGGAGCCGGACGGTCGGCGGGCTCGGCGACGAGCTGGTGGAGCTGCCGCATCAGGACGCCGAAGGCGAGGAGGGCGGCGCTTGGCGGAACCGCGGCGACGACGTAGTCGAGCCAGTGCGCAGTGCGGGAAGCGTCGGCTCCGCTCACGCCCGCCACGTTGAGCGCGATGGAACCGACCGACCCGATGGTGGTGATGGCGATGGCCCATCGGTCGGTCACCTGGCGCAGACCCGCACGGAGCATGAGCAGCTCGCCCGCGATGATGAAGGCGTCCAGGGTGGCAGGCCACGTCCATCGTCGCGCGGGGAAGCCGCCGAGCCCATGCTGCCCTGCGACCTCGGCAAGGTGCGCGTACGAGAGCCAGAAGGCGCCGATGGTAAGGGCGACGATGACGCCTCCGGCCGCCGCGAGCGCGTATCGCTCGGTGCTCTGCTTGGTCATGCCCGCGCTCCCGTCGCAGTGGCGACAAGCGCTGGGGTGGTGTCGGCCGGGGATGCGGTGACGAGCAAGGGTGTTTCTCCACGGGCTGTGAGGGCGGGGGCGTCTACGCTGCCCCCTCTCCAAGGAGGGGGCAGCGCGTACGCGCCCAGGGTGTGAATGCGCCGTTCGATGGCGCGTAAGCGTCTGATCTGCGGTTTCCCGAGACTCGTACGCGGCGGAGGCGGTGCGTACACGCCCTCGGCGGGTCGGGGCGCGTACGGCACCGCGTACGGGTCCGCCGGTCAGGAAACGGCGGTCATGTGGCGGGTGACGGCCTTCCAGCGGGTTGCTTGGCCGCCCCCGGTGCCGCCGCCGGCACCGGTCTCCTGGGCGGCGAGCCCGCTCTTGGTGAGGTTCTCCAGGCGACGTCGCGCCCTGGCGATGTCCGCCGCGACGGGCTTGTCCTCGCCGGTGATCTGCGTGGCGAGCTGGCGGGCGGTGAGGCCGTTGGAGCCCGCCTGCCGCAGGAGAGTCAGCGGGTCGAGGCTCGTGTCGACGGGCGACGTACCACGGGGATGGTCGTGGATGACCGGTAGCGGGCCGATCTCGTCGTTGATGGTCTTGAGGTGATGGAGGTGGACCACCGGGTCCCCGGCCGCGCCGCTGAGGAACAGAACGCTTCCCGCGCCCGCGGTGAACCAGGCTGAACCGTAGACCTGGTCGAGGACAGGGCGCTGGGTGCGCGAGGCGTCGGGGCCCTGCTTGCGCTGGTGGTGCAGTTCGAGAAGCTCGACGCCGTCGCGCAGGAGCTGCTGGCGGGCGTTGTTGTACGCGAGGCCGGCCTCGTCGTCGGTGAGCTTGCCGACCACGTCCTTGAGGCTGTCGATCACCACGGTGTCCGCCCCGTGCTCGGCGGCCAGCTCGGCGAGGAGCTGAGGCTCGGTGTTGAGCGAGGCGGGCAGCGGTCCCGACCAGAAGACCAGGCGCCGACCCAGGATGTCCCGATCGGCTTGGTGCACGACACGGGTGAAGGCGCGGGCGAGTTGGCTGGGTCGGTCCGCTGCGATGTAGAGGACCTTCTCACCCTCGCGTACGGGCATGTCCAGGACCTGGGCGAGCAGGCCGAGGCGGGCGAGGACGATCTGCTGGGCGATCGTCGACTTCCCGACGCCGGGAGGTCCGACGAGCATCAGGCTTTCACCCGATGCCCAGGCCGCCTTCCCCGGCGTCCCCCACACGGGTTCGGTGGTGGCGGGGGTGTCGGTGACGAAGGACCAGCCGTCCACGGCGTACCGCTGGAGTCGCCCGCCCGAGCTGTGGCGGGCTCGGTCGGCGGCCTCGCTCAGCGATGCCGCCAGCAGGCTTCGTACCTCCGCCGGGTCGGCTCCCGGCGCGGTGGCGCCTTGGAGCACGCGCAGCGCCGTGGAATGCAGGGCGCGCAGGTCGGCGTGGCCGCGGATGATGTCCGCGTAGTACGTGGCACCTGAACCCACGGTCGCCGAGGCTGCAAGGGAATGCAGGTATGGGGAGCCGCCCACGCGCGTGAGGTCGCCGGTGGTCTTCAGCTGGTGGGACAGGGCGATCGCGTCGGTCGGCGCTTCCCGCCTGCGCAGCTCCAGCAAGGCGTGCCAGATCGTGGTGTGCGCGGGCCGGAAGAAGTCGCCCGGTTCCAGCGCCTGCCGGACCTCGTCGATGGCCGCGCTGTGGAACATGCAGGCCCCGAGTACGGCAGCGTCGGCGTCGGCGTCGTGGGGCTGGGGGGCCGTGACGCCGATCGCGTCCTGCGGGCCGGTGCGGGAGTGAGCGGATGGTGCTTGCCACTGCGGGGTCGTACCCTGGGGCACTGAGCTTCCTTGTCTCGGGCCGATACGGACTGGCAGGTCCCGGCACCGTGTAGATCGTTTTGGGCGGTCGTCTTGGGAGTAGCAGCGGCCTTGGTGCTCCAACACCGGGGCCGCTTTTCTGCGTGGCGGCTCAGGCAGCCTTCTCGTATCGCGACGCAGTCATCAGGTCGGCCAGCCGTGCCGCGCTGTGAGGGCTGATCGTCGTGGTGAAGCCGGCGCAGACACGCCGCAGGGCCTGGGCTCGGGCTTCCTCGTGTCGTGCGGTTCGGGTCGTGGTGGCGGTTGTCGGTGCTGGGGTCGCCTGGGGCGGCGGGCGCACGGGCAGCTCCTTGCGGCCGGTGCGGGGATGGCAGTCCCCGCACCGCATGAGGTCGTCGGGCGGTCGCTTGCATCGCGCTGCGTCCAGGTGCTCCAACACCTGGGGCCGCGCGTGCCGCGCTCATGACCGACTGGCAGGTCGTCCGAACGCGACGCCCTCAGTTTCCGGAGAATCGCCGGTTGGGTGAACCGGCGATCTCGTGGATAATGCGCCCCCGCCCGAGCTGGCCCGGCCCTCAGAGCTGGTTCTGTTCGATGTCGATGCGGTCCCAGTCGAAGACTCCGCTCGGCTTGCGAGACGCGTCGATGACCACGCCGGAGAAGAGGAAGCGGAGCACCGCGTTGCGCCGCTCGTCCGTCATCTCGTCGGCCTCCCAGGTCGCCCTGGCCCTCGGACCCGTAAGTCCGTCGAGCAGCTTCACCGGACGTACGACCATCCGCTTCTGGGCCTTGGCGATCCGGTCGGTGATGCCCTTGCGCATCACCCGGTACTCCGCCGTGGAGATCTCCTTGGCGGTCCACATCTGGTTTAGTTCGGCGAGCTGCCGCTGGTCCGCATCCACCGCCTCGGTCAGGGCGTTCGTGGGTGTGGCGGAGGCGAGCCGGCCGGAGACGGTGAGGCGGCCGAGCAGGTCGATCGCGGCCTCGGTGACGAACTCCTCCAGCTTCACGGCGGCGATGCGGCGGACGCACTTCTTCTCGTCGTTACGGCTCTTGCGCGTGCACAGGTACGAGGGCACCGCCCCGACCTTGGTGCCGGACATGAGGGTGCCGCAGCGCTTGCACATGACCAGGCCGCGCAGCAGGTAGAAGCGGCGTAGTTCCAGGTTGGTCTGGTGGATCGCGGACCGGTACTCGCGGCGAGCGCGGACCTCGGCCCAGGTGCCGGCGTCGATGATGGCGGGCCACTTCCCGGTACCGACCTCTTCTCCCTGGTGCATGCGGATGCCGGCGACGTGGCGGGAGTCGAGCAGCGCCCGGACGGTGCCCTGGGTCCACTCCTTGCCGTACACGGTCTTGATGCCGCGCTTATGGAGGACCAGGGCGATGGCGACCGGGCTCTGGCCCTTGAGGTAGCGGTCGAAGACCTCGCGGACGATCTCGGCCTCGTCCTCCCTGACGGTCATGCCGTCGGGCTCGTACCCGAACCGCCGCTTGCCCGAGTGCGGCATGCCGGTCTCGGCCCGCTCCGCGAGCGCGGATTTCAGGCGTCGGGAGGTGTCGTCGGAGGAGCGGCAGGCGTGGGCGACCTCGATGCGGAGGATGAAGCGGTCGTCGGGGTCGGAGAGGTTCCGGCGGTTCGCCTCGCCGTGCAGCACGATCTCCTGCTCGTCGGAGACCTGCAGGAGTTCTTCGAGGTCACGTGGCTGCCGCATGAGCCGGTCGGGGTGGTACGCGATGACGTGCCGGAACTCGCGGCGTCGAGCACGTTCGAGGAGCTGGTCCCAGCCGGGTCGCTTGCGGTCGCGGCGCCAGGCGGAGCGGCTGTTGTCGACGAAGACGTGGGCGGGGTCGATGGCCAGGCCGCGGCGTTCGGCGATCTCCCGGCAGATACGTTCCTGCCGGTCGACGCCGGTCTGGTCGTCATCGTCGGCCTGGGATATTCGGCAGTACAGGGCGGCCGGTTCACCTGGGGTGACGGTCGGCTCTCGGTGCTTGGGGCGGGGCATGGCACCGATGGTATGAGCAAGCCTTGGGCTCGCCGAACTTCCGGCATCCCGTGACGCTCGCGAAGGACCTGCTGTCGCTGGACGACATCTCGGACGGCCGGATCACCCTGGGGATCGGCGCCGGAGGTACCGGCTTCGATGCCACCGCGCTCGGCCAAGAACCGTGGTCGCCGCGTGAACGGGCCGACCGGTTCGCGGAGTTCGTCCCGCTCCTCGACCGGCTGCTGACGGAGGAATCGGTCACTCACCGGGGCACCTACTACGCGGCGGACGAGGCCCACAACATTCCGGGCTGTGTGCAGCGGCCGAGGCTCCCTTTCGCGGTCGCGGCCATCGGGCCGCGGGGGATGAAGATCGCCGCGCGGTACGGCCGGGACTGGGTGACGACAGGAGATCCGAAGATCTTCGAGACGGGTACGCCGGAACAGTCGGTCGAAGCCGTACGCGGCCAGATCGACAGGCTCGGTGTGGCCTGCGAAGAGATCGGCAGGGACGTCGCCACGGTGAGGAAGACCCTGCTCACCGGGTTCACGCCCGATGCGGGCCGCCCCATGGGGTCCCTGGACGCCTTCGTCGACTTCGCGGGGTCCTACTTCGCGCTGGGTATCGACGAGATCGTCATCCACGCGCCGATTCCGGACTCCGTCTTCGACGCCGACGAGAAGGTTTTCGAGCAGATCGCGACCGAGGCACTGACACAGCTTCGGCGGGACCAGAGCTGAAGCCGGGGTGTGTAGGGGGAGGGGGCGTGCGCCGGGTGCGCTTCCGAATTATCTTTTGCGCCCCCTGAGTTATGCATGATCCACAGGCAAGGTGACTTATCCACAGGGTATTTGACGGTTCTGTGGACAAGAGGTGGGCAATTTACGCGCTTTGGTCGTTTTGCCGGGATTCATGCTGTGGAAGAGTCAGTGCGTCCAACGCCCGTGCCTGAAGCTCCCGTTCAGTGGCCCCGGTGATGAAAGCAGCGGCGTTCTCCCGGCCCACCAGACTCTCCACCGCTGCGAGCGTGGCCGCCGGAACGGTGACCGGCGAGGGGGTGTCCGCTGGTACGGGCGGGCTCTCGGGGGCGAGGTGCTGCTGGAGATGGCGGGTGGCGAACAGCCGCATGGCGCGGGCCAGTTCGGCATCGACACTCTGCTGGGCCAGTGGACGCAGCCGCCGTACCAGCGCTGCGGCCTCCGCCACATGTGCGTCGGTGGGCTGGGCGGGCCCGAGGTAGCGCGCGAAGACATGCTCCGTCGTGAACTCCAGGAAGCGCGACGCGATGTGCTCGACCTGACCGCGCAGCTCCCGCAGATGGACCGAGATGGCCTTGAGCGGAACACCGGCCGCGTGCAGTTCCGCTGCCACCGCCAGTTCCTGCGGGCTCGGTACCAGGAACTCGTCGTCGCTGTCCGCCACCCGTTCCAGTACGCCCAGTGCCACCGCGTCCGCGACCGCTTCGTCGTCGGGGACCCCGCCGAACCGCGCGTCCAGTTCCGCACGGGAGATCCGGTCCGCCTCCTCGTCGGTCCACGGGCCGCTGACCTCGGCGACGAGCCCCAGCACGCCGCCGAGACCCCGCCCGGCGTCCCATGCCTCAAGGAGTTCCTTGATGGAGGCCAGCGTGTAGCCGCGGTCGAGCAGCTCGGCGATCTGGTGCAGCCTGGCCAGATGGCTCTCCCCGTACACATTGGACCGGCCGCGCCGCTGCGGTCTGGGCAGCAGGCCGCGGTCCTGGTACGCACGGATCGTACGGACCGTCGCGCCACTGCGGTGCGCCAGATCCTCGATCCGGTACTCGGGTCCGGCCCCCGTCGCTCTCACCCCGGACACGCTCCTTCCTTCCCTCTGCTCTCTCCCCTGGTGGGGCTACGGCAGGGCCGCGCGGCCGATCGCACCGGCCGCCGTACGGGCGGCGGGCGAGGTCGCCAGGTACTCGACCGCTCTGCGCAGGGAGCCCTCCTGGGAGGGATGGTACGACCGCCTGAAGTAGCGGGGTATCGCCGAACCCAGCTCACCCCAGGTGGGGAGCAGACCTCTGGCGACCGCCCGGTTGTGCTTCCGCAGCGAATATCCCGGCCGTCCCCCGGGCCCGCGTCCGCGGCGTACGGGGCTGGGTTCGCCACGGGTGGAGGTGACGCGAGTGGGGCGTACGAGGGTGGGGTCGTGGCGCATGAGGTACGAGGCGCCCCACACCCACAGCCACAGCAGCACCGGGGTGACCACGGCCATGCCCTCGATCCGCCGGGCGTACCGCAGCAGCCCATCACCGCCGCAGTGCTGGTACATGTCGAAGGCCACGGCCCGGTGCTCGACCTCCTCGGCGCCGTGCCAGCGCAGCAGGTCCAGCATGACCGCGTCGGACCCGGCGGAGTCGAGGCTGTCGGCGCGCAGGACCCAGTCCCCGAGGACCGCGGTGAACTGCTCGATCGCGGCGATCAGCGACAGCCGGAAGCGCAGCCACTCCCGCGCCGGAACCGGTATGCCGAAGGGCGGTCGCTCGCCCAGCAGTTGCTCGAAGAGGAAGTCGACATGCCGGGTGTACGCCGCGGTGTCGAGTTGCTGGGCGGCCAGATGGTCCAGCACATGGGAGTGCTGCACGCTGTGTGTGGCCTCCTGGCCCATGAACCCCTTGACGTCCTTGAGCAGTCCCGGGTCGCCGACGAGCGGCAGCGCCTCCTTGAAGACCTTCACGAACCACCGCTCGCCCGCCGGGAGCAGCAGATGCAGCACATTGATCACATGGGTGGCGGTGGGCTCGCCCGGGATCCAGTGCAGCGGCGTGTTCTCCCAGTCGAAGGAGACCCGGCGCGGCGCGATGACATGGGGCTCCGGCTCCGGCTCTGGCTCCACATACGGATCCGGATCCGGCCCCGGGGCCGCTGCCTTCTGTGCCTCCTGTGACTTCTGTGCCTCCTGTGCCTGTGGTGCACTGCCCGAAGGCACAGGCCCGTCCGGGTGCGGTGTCCTGCCCCCGGTGTCCTGTCCGTTGCTCACAGCGGTGGCTCCATCCTGGCGACGGCGCGCAGGGCCCTCGGCGCGAAACGGGACAGAAAGCGGGCTCCGCGCGCCTCGGGGGTAACCGGCACCACCGCCCGGTTGTTCACCACAGCGGCGAGAATCGCGTCCGCGACCTTCTCCGGTGGGTAGTTCCGCATCCCGTACAGCCGGGCCGACTTCCGCTGCCGGCGCTTCTCCTCGTCGGCCGACACACCGGCGAACCGTGCGGTGGACGTGATGTTGGTGTTCACAAGACCCGGGCATATCGCGCTGACCCCGATGTCCTCTCCGGCCAGCTCGGCGCGGAGACACTCGCTCAGCATGAGCACAGCCGCCTTGGAGGTGGAGTACGCCGGGAGAGCCTTCGACGGCTGGTAGGCCGCTGCCGAGGCGGTGTTGACGATGTGGCCGCCCTGGCCGCGCTCCGCCATCTGCCTCCCGAAGAGCCGGCAGCCGTGGATGACACCCCACAGGTTGACATCGAGAACCTGCTTCCAGTCCTCGCTCGTGGTGTCCAGGAAGGAGCCCGAGAGGCCGATGCCCGCGTTGTTGACCAGGACGTCGACCGTCCCGTACTCGGCCGCGACTTTTTCGGCGAGCTTCTCCATCGCCTGCTCGTCACCGACGTCCACCGCCTCCCCCCAGGCGTCGGGGGACCCGATCAGCCGCGCCATCTCCGCGGTGCGGACCGCTCCTTCCGCGTCCCGGTCGACCGCCACGACGCGCGCACCCGACTCCGCGAAGGCGAAGGCGGTCGCCCGGCCGATGCCGCTCGCCGCACCCGTCACGAGGACGAGCCGTCCGCTGAAACGGTCGGCGTACCGGCCGGTCGCCGCGGTCTGCAGGGCGGGCCCCGGTGCCTCGTGGGCGGTGACGAAGTCCCCGATCCAGGAGGCCAGCTGGTCCGGCCTGGTGCGCGGTACCCAGTGCTTGGCCGGGAGTTTTCGGCGCGTCAGCTGCGGTGCCCAGTAATCCAGTTCGTCGTAGAGGTGCTCCGAGAGGAAGGCGTCACCGGTGGGCGTGATCAGTTGCACGGGTGCATGGGCGTACGCGTCGGAGCGAGGCCTGCGCAGCCGGGACCGGACGTTGTCCCGGTAGAGCCAGGCGCCGTGCGCCGCGTCCGATGGCAGCGAAGACGTCGGATAGTCACCGGACGGCACCCTCTCGAAGCGCTCCAGGATTCTGGGCCACCGCTTGCCGAGCGGCCCGCGCCAGGCCAGCTCCGGCAGGGCCGGCGTGTGCAGCAGATAGACGTACCAGGACTTGGCCCCCTGACCGAGCAGCTGCGCCGCCGCACGCGGTGTCGGCCGGGACATCCGCTTCTTGATCCACTGGCCGAAGTGGTCGAGAGAAGGGCCGGACATCGAGGTGAACGACGCGATCCGGCCCTCGGTGCGCGGCACGGTCACGAACTCCCAGGACTGCACCGACCCCCAGTCATGACCGACGAGATGCACCGGCCGGCCGGGGCTGACCGCGTCCGCCACGGCCAGGAAGTCATCGGTCAGCTTCTCCAGGGTGAAGCCACCGCGGAGGGGCACCGGCGCCGACGACCTGCCGTGGCCCCGGACGTCGTACAGCACCACATGGAAGCGCTCGGCCAGTTGGACCGCGACCTCGGTCCAGACCTCCTTGCTGTCCGGGTAGCCGTGCACCAGGACGACGGTGGGGCGGTCCGGGTCGCCCAGTTCCGCGACGCACAGCTCGACGCCGCCCGTACGCACCCAGCTCTCGCGCGCTCCCTCGATGCCCGCTCCCGTTCCCCCGCCCGTCCCCGATCCACTCCCCGTCCCCGATCCACTGTCGGCTCCCGAACCCCTGTCGGCTCCCGGCCCCGTCCCGCTGCCCGTTCCCGTACTCATGCGGCCCTCTCCTCTGCCCAGCGCCGCACATGCGGCAGGTCGTCGTCCAGCCAGAAGGCGCTCTGCTCGGGGTCCGCCGAGTCGGTGACGACCAGGATCTCCTCGAACTTCGCGCCCGTGCCCCGGAATCCGAGGTGCGGCTCGACCGCCCAGAGCCCCGGCCGGGGTGGGTGGTCGGAGAACTTGTACGGGCTCCACAGCGGCGACCAGCCGTCCCGGTGGCCGTGCAGCGCGTCACTCGCCAGGCCCTTGAGGGACTGGGTGCCGAAGCCGAACACATGGGGCGACCAGCGGCGCTCCTTGACCTCGTCCACCTTGTGCGCGATCACGCCGAACGGATAGGCGCGGTGCCGGTTCGCATACCCCTGCGCGGCCATCAGCCGCTCCACGTCCTCGTAGATCGTGCGCAGCGGGCGTCTTTCGCGGACCTCGCGCAGGATCAGGTCGCGGTGTGCCTCCAGATCGGCGAGCAGCCTGTCGTGCACGGGGTTGAGCCCGAGGCAGCCCGAGTACCCGATATCGGCGGTGTAGCCGCGGAGGATCGGTGCCATGTCGAGAATGAACGGCATCCCCGCTTCGAGCCGCCGGTTGGTGGGGAAGAACTGCAGCGGCACTCTGAAACCCGCGAACGCGGTCCGGTCCCCGAACCAGGCGAACGGCAGGTGGAACCAGTCCCTGACACCCCGCCGGTACAGCCACTCGCGCTGCATCCGGGCCGCCTCACGCTCCGTCACCCCGGGTCTGAGCTGGGCCGCGACAGCCTCCGCGCAGGCGTAGGCGAGGGTCTGCACCTCTCTGAACCCGCGCAGCCGCCCGGCCTCCGCGCCGCTGTGCGTACCCGGGCGCGAGAGCGGGCCGTCCGCCCACCGCGCTGCTGCTTTCACCCCTGAGGCCATGCCACCTGTCCGTCCCGTCCGTGTGCGGTACGTGCTCGTAACTTGACACTGATGAATGTGACAATGCCCGGCGGCTACGTCAAGGGTCCCCGCCTCGCCTGTGGACAACGGTCTGCAGACACCTGCCTGTGGACAACGACCTGTGGACAACGGACTTGTGAACCACGGTCTGTGCTCAACTGGTTCAGCAGTCCCACCGCGGTGGAACTGCCGTTCACCGCGGTTCCACCGCGGTAACGACCTTGCCCTTGCCCTCCTGCCTCTCCCCCTCCCGTACCGGGCCCCTACGGGTCCGTACCTCTGGAGGGGGACAGGGATCCAGCCGTCTGGGCTGACGTCCGGCGTGAGCCGCGCCACTACCTTCGGAGTGTGACTGTGATCGCGACCGAAAGCCTGAGCAAGCGGTTCCCGAGGGTGACCGCGCTTGACCGGCTCTCCCTGGACATCGGACCCGGTGTGACCGGCCTGGTGGGTTCCAACGGAGCCGGCAAGTCCACGTTGATCAAGATCCTGCTGGGGCTGTCCCCCGCCACGGAGGGCCGGGCCGCCGTGCTCGGGCTCGATGTCGCCACCAGTGGCGCCGAAATCCGTGAGCGCGTCGGGTACATGCCCGAGCACGACTGTCTGCCGCCCGACGTCTCGGCCACCGAGTTCGTCGTCCACATGGCGCGCATGTCCGGACTGCCGCCCACCGCCGCACGGGAGCGCACGGCCGACACGCTGCGCCACGTCGGCCTCTACGAAGAGCGCTACCGCCCCATCGGCGGCTACTCGACCGGTATGAAACAGCGGGTGAAGCTGGCCCAGGCGCTGGTCCACGACCCGCAGCTGGTGCTGCTCGACGAGCCGACGAACGGCCTGGACCCGGTCGGCCGCGACGACATGCTCGGACTGATCCGCCGGGTGCACACCGACTTCGGCATCTCGGTCCTGGTCACCTCGCACCTGCTCGGCGAGCTGGAGCGGACTTGCGACCACGTCGTCGTGATCGACGGCGGCACGCTGCTGCGCTCCAGCTCCACCAGCGACTTCACGCAGAACACCGCGACGCTGGCGGTCGAGGTCACCGACTCCGACACCCACCCCGACGGGACACGCGCGCTGCGCGACTCGCTGGCCGCGGCGGGCGTCACCCTGCATGAGGGCACCGAGGAAGGACTCCCGGGCGCGGGCCACATCCTGCTGGTCGAGGCGGTCGGCGAGGAGACGTACGACCTGGTCCGCGACACCGTCACCGATCTGGGGCTCGGCCTCGTACGCATGGAACAGCGCCGCCACCACATCGCCGAGGTCTTCCACCCGAACCAGCAGAACCAGCAGCGGGAGCAGCAGAACCAGCCGCCGGCCCAGCCCGGCCAGCAGAAGCAGGAGGTGCAGGCGCGATGAGTACCGAGACCAGTCAGATCCACAACATCGGATACCGGAACTACGACGGACAGCGCCTGGGCCGCGCCTACGCACGCCGTTCCCTCTTCGCGCAGTCGTTGCGCGGCGCCTACGGTCTGGGCCGGTCGGCCAAGTCCAAGGTGCTGCCGATGATCCTCTTCGCGGTGATGTGTGTGCCCGCCGCGATCGTCGTGGCGGTCGCCGTGGCGACGAAGGCCAAGGACCTGCCGCTCGACTACACCCGGTACGCCATCCTCACGCAGGCCGTCATCGGGCTGTATCTTGCCGCGCAGGCCCCGCAGGCGGTCTCCCGCGATCTGCGCTTCAAGTCCATCCCGCTGTACTTCTCCCGGCCGATCGAGCGGGTCGACTACGTCCTCGCGAAGTACGCGGCGATGGCCTCGGCCCTCTTCGTGCTGACCGGTGCGCCGCTGCTGATCCTCTACATCGGCTCGCTCCTCGCCAAGCTCGACTTCGCCGACCAGACCGAGGGATTCGGCCAGGGGCTGGTCTCCGTGGCGCTGCTCTCGGTGCTCTTCTCCGGTATCGCGCTGGTCGTCGCCGCGCTCACTCCGCGCCGCGGATTCGGCGTCGCCGCGGTCATCGCCGTACTCACCATCACGTACGGAGCGGTCTCCACCGTGCAGGCCATCGCCTTCAACCAGGGCTCCGCCGGGGCCGTCAGCTGGCTCGGGCTCTTCTCACCGATCACGCTGATCGACGGCGTCCAGACCGCGTTCCTCGGCGCCACCTCCGCCTTCCCGGGCGGGGAGGGGCCTGGAGCGGGGGCCGGCGCGGTCTACGTCTTCGTCGTTCTCGCGCTCATCGCCGGCTCCTACGCCGTCCTGATGCGCCGCTACCGGAAGGTCGGGCTGTGACCACGATCACCATCGACCACACCTCGCGCTGGTTCGGCAACGTGGTGGCGGTCAACGACATCACCATGACCGTCGGCCCGGGGGTGACCGGACTCCTCGGCCCCAACGGCGCCGGCAAGTCCACCCTCATCAACATGATGGCCGGATTCCTCGCCCCCTCCACGGGCACGGTGACGCTCGACGGTGCGCCGATCTGGCGGAACGAGAGCGCCTACCGGCAGATCGGGATCGTGCCGGAGCGGGAGGGGATGTACGACTTCCTCACCGGCCGCGAATTCGTCGTCGCCAACGCCGAACTGCACGGCCTGGACGAGCGGGCCGCGCAACAGGCCCTCGCCACCGTCGAGATGGAGCCCGCCCAGGACCGCAAGATCGCGACATACAGCAAGGGCATGCGGCAGCGCGTGAAGATGGCGTCCGCCCTCGTGCACAACCCCGCTGTGCTGCTGCTCGACGAACCCTTCAACGGTATGGATCCGCGCCAGCGCATGCAGCTGATGGAGTTGCTGCGGCGGATGGGCACGGAGGGCCGTACGGTGCTCTTCTCCTCGCACATCCTGGAGGAGGTCGAGCAACTCGCCTCGCACATCGAGGTGATCGTGGCCGGCCGGCATGCGGCGTCCGGTGACTTCCGCCGCATCCGCCGTCTGATGACGGACCGGCCGCACCGCTATCTCGTACGGTCCAGCGACGACCGCGCCCTTGCCGCCGCGCTGATCGCCGACCCGTCGACCGCGGGCATCGAGGTGGACGTCACGGAGGGCGCGCTGCGCATCCAGGCGGTCGACTTCGGCCGGTTCACGGCGCTGCTGCCGCGCGTCGCCCGTGAACACGGCATCCGTCTCCTCACCGTCTCGCCGTCCGACGAGTCCCTGGAATCGGTCTTCTCGTATCTCGTAGCGGCCTGAAAGGAGCTGTGACGTCCATGTACAACCCCACAGTCGCCCGGCTCACCTACCGGGCCCTGCTCGGCCGTCGCCGGGCCGCGATCCTCTTCGTACTGCCCGCCCTGCTGATCGTGATCGCCGCAGCGGTACGTGCGTTCAGCGGCGCTGACGACCAGGTCGCCGCCGATGTGCTCGGCGGGTTCGCCATGGCCACGATGGTGCCGCTGATCGGTGTCATCGCGGGCACGGGTGCCATCGGACCGGAGATCGACGACGGTTCGATCGTCTATCTGCTGGCCAAACCGGTGAAGCGCCCCACGATCATCTTCACGAAGCTGATCGTGGCGATCGCCGTGACGATGGCGTTCTCCGCGATCCCGACCCTGATCGCGGGCCTGATCCTCAACGGCAACGGCCAGCAGATCGCGATCGCCTACACGGTCGCCGCCCTGGTCGCGTCCATCGCGTACGCCTCGGTCTTCCTGCTCCTGGGCACGGTCACCCGGCACGCGGTGGTCGCCGGTCTTGTCTACGCCCTGGTCTGGGAGGGCCTGTTCGGGAATCTGGTGCCGGGTGCGCGCACGCTGAGCGTCCAGCAGTGGTCGCTGGCCCTGGCGGAGAAGATCGGCGCCCCCGGCGCGATCAGCTCGGACGTCGGACTGCCGGTGGCCGTGGTGCTGCTTGCGGGGGTCACCGTGCTCGCCACCTGGTACGCGGGGCAGAAGCTGCGACGGCTGACGCTGGCCGGCGAGGAGTGAGACCTGGAGCCGGTACGGGGGTGGGAG
>NZ_JBHYWP010000003.1:0-1714 GCF_042751845.1 Streptomyces sp. NPDC059398
CCGCCGAGCGGTTCCGGGCCCTCCTTCCGTGTGGTGCGTCAGCGCACCCAGGCCGTCAGCGGCTCGGTGTCCAGCTCGATCCCGACCGGAGCGGGCAGCTCGACGGTCTTCCCGAACGGAACCGTGGCCACCTGCTCGTAGCGCACCCCGTCCGGCTGCGAGTGGACCTTGACCTCGCCGGTGTCCCGGTCGATCAGCAGATAGACGGGGATCCCGGTCTCGGCGTAGGCGCGCGGCTTCTCCACGCGGTCCCGCCGGTCCGTGTCGGCGTCGTTCGATGTCACCTCGACCACCATCAGCACACCATCCGCACTGGCCCATTCGCCCTGGCCGACAAAGGTGCTGCTCGGAGCCAGGGCGCCATCGGGGCGAGCATTGCCCCTGCCGTAACTCTCGATCCGCAGGCCCTGGCCTGGGTAGAGCCACAGTTCCGGGTCCGGCTTCACTCCCCCAGCATCGAGGCGTCCCCCATGACCACCACCGGCTTCTTCGTCGGGTCGAGCCAGCGCAGCAGCTCCTTCATCCGGTCCTCCGGCAGGGAGACGCAGCCGTGGGTGGGGCCGCCGTGGTCGACGTGGAACCAGACGCCGCCACCCCGGTCCGCGCCCATCGGGCGGGTCCAGTCGAGCGGGGTGGTGCCCGGCTTGTGGTTGTAGTTGATCGCCACCACATAGTCGAAGGCCCCGGCCAGCGACTCCCCCTGGAAGCCGGTGCCCGCGGCGACGAAGGCGGGCCCCTGGTCGTACGGCAGGCGGGTGCCGGGGTCCGCCTTGCGGCCGCCCGCGTCGGTGAGGCCGAAGACCCCGGCGGGTGAGTGGAGATCGCCCTGGTAGTGCTTCTCGGTCCAGCCGTGCAGCGCGTTGTGCGCGGGCCACGGTTCGGAGACCGGCTCCCAGCCCTTGGCCGGATCGCGGACATAGAGGACGACCGTGGAGCGGCTGGAGTCGGCGCCGTCGCCGGTGACCACGGCGGCCTGGCGGGCGGAGTCCGGGATCTTCGCCAGGGTCTTGGGGCCGAGCGCCGGGATCTCCTTGACCTGGAGCTCAGCGGCCCGTCGGAGCTGCGGGCCGGCCGCGGGTGTCGGGGATGCCGCCGGCGGACCACCGTGACCGCTGTTGTCCTCGACCGCCCGCGCCGGGGTGGTCGCGTGTCCCGGGAAACCCGCACATCCGGAGAGCACCAACCCGCCGGTGACCAGTGCGGTCGCGACGAGCGCACCTCTGGGAAGTCGGCGAAGAGACATGTACGAGCCTTTCATTTCACATCGGATCACGTCGGGTCCATGCCGTTAACGACTGGTGTGTGCGGTAGGCGTCGATTCATTGCGGGGAACCCTGTGGGGTTCCCCCCGGGGCCGGCCCCTGTGCGGAAGTCGGTGTGACGTTCGATGGCGGATTCGACGTCGTGGTCACGCGTTGCGTCCCGTCCGGGCCTGCTGTACGGCCAGGACATGCCGTGCGCGTCGCCGCACACGGAGAGTCGCCGGAATCAGATTGCCCCCGCCCCTGTCCCTGCCCCCGACCGGCACGCCGATCAGTCCGTCGTACTGGTTCGTCCCGTGTGCTCCGGTCGACACCCGTGCCGGAGAAGGGGACCGAGGGCGGGGGGGGGCACCCCCCCCCCGGCCGCGTGGCGGGGGGGGAGCCACGCGGGAGACGGGGGGGGAGAGAAAGAGGGAAGGTGTGAGTGGCGAAGGTATGGAGAGAAAGAGAGA